>JBJEIL010000061.1:0-11386 GCA_051876995.1 Methanobrevibacter sp.
AAGGTTCCATGATTAATATGATTAAGGACAAGACTGGCTGTAAAATTGTGGTTGGTCAAAACGGTCTTGTTTGGGTTAGGGGAGAACCTAAGATGGAACAGATTACTAGAGATATTATTCATATTATTGAAGGGCAAGCACATACCTCTGGTTTAACTAATAGAATCCGTGATAAATTATATCTTGAAATTGACGGTGAAATTCCTGATGATTTGGATGAAGATTTCCCTGAGGAGTCAAGAACCTCAGATTTTAATTCTCACAGTAATAGAAAACATAATAAAGGTTTCCATAAAAGGCTAAATAAAAAAGACAATTCAGCTAGTAAATATGAGTTAGAAAAACCCAAACTTGAAAACTTTAAAGAGGAATTGAAAGAAGAGATTGAGGCTAAAAGACAGGCTGAAACCAAAAGAAATAATGATTTTATAAGTAATCTGGAGAATATTGAAAAAGAGAAAAAATCTCACAAGTCTCATTTTGAAATTGGTCGTAAAAAATCAGGTTTTTCTATTTTAAGAGATGATGAGTAGTTGTATTTGAGTATTTTAAAAATTTATGTTGATTAGGTGATTTTTATTAGTGAAGAAAAAAAATTAAGGGCTGATGGAAGAGCATATAATGAACTTCGTCCTATTAAAATAGAAGCAGGAGTATTAGAAAGAGCTGATGGATCTGCTTATGTTGAAGTAGGTGGAAATAAAATATTGGCTTCTGTTTATGGTCCTAAGGAATCATATTTAAGAAGATTTTTACGTCCAGATACCGGTGTTATTAAGGTAAGATATAATATGGCACCATTTTCTGTAGACTCTAGAAAAAGACCAGGTCCAGATAGAAGATCAAATGAAATTTCAAAGATTACAACAGATGCACTTCTTCCTGCATTAATGTTAGAAGGATATCCAAGATCTCTTATTGATATTTCTATTGAAGTTATTGCTGCAGAAGGTGGAACACGTTGTGCTGGTGTAACAGCTGCTGCTGTTGCTTTAGCTGATGCTGGAATACCTATGAAGGATATTCCTGTAGGCTGTGCAGCAGGTAAAATGGATGGAGACATTGTATTAGATTTATCTGAAGTTGAGGATAAGACAGGTCAGGCTGATGTACCTGTAGTGATATTACCAAGAACTGGTGAAATTACATTATTACAAACTGATGGTAATTTAACAGATGAAGAATTTGAAGAGGCTATTAATTTGGCTATTGAAGGTTGTATGGAAGTTAGTAAAGTACAGAAAGAAGCACTTAAAAATCGTTATTTACGTACAACCGAGGTACCGGAAGAAGAGGAATAGAGGGATATTATGGATGTAATACCGGAAATTACTATTGATAATATTACAAATCTTGTAAATAATAATGGGAGAGTTGACGGAAGGGCTCTTGATGAATATAGAAATATTAACATTGAAACAGATATAATTCCTAAGGCTGAAGGTTCAGCTTTATGCCAGCTTGGAAAGACCAAGGTTGTTGTTGGAATCAAACCTTCAGTTGGGGAACCATTCCCAGATACACCTGATGTTGGAGTACTGATGACAAATTGTGAATTACTTCCAATGGCTGATCCCGAATTTGAACCAGGCCCACCTTCACAGGAATCCATTGAACTTGCACGTGTAGTGGACCGTGGAATCCGTGAAAGTGAAATGGTCAAACTAGATGAGTTATGTATTGAAGAAGGTAAACATGTCTGGATGTTGTTTATTGATATTCATGTAATAGATAACTGTGGAAATCTTTTTGACTGTGCTAATCTAGCTGTAAATGCTGCACTTAAAACATGTAAGTTACCAAAGGCAACAGTTGTTGATGATGAGGTTGTTCTTGATGAGGAAGAAACATATAATGTTCCTTTAAATCATAATGTTGCATTATCCACCTTTGTTAAAATCGGTGATAAAATGGTTTTAGATCCATCACTTGATGAGGAACGTGTTTTATCTGCTAGATTATCAGTAGGTATTACTGAATCAGGTAGCATTTGTTCCATGCAAAAAGGCGGTTCCAAACCTTTAAGTAAAGAGGAAATATTTGATGCGGTAAAAGTAGCATTGTCTAAAAATGAAATGATTTTATCTAATTTAGATTTTTAAATAAAATTTTTCATTCTTTTTTTAATTTTTATTGTAATATCCTCTGAAATTTTATTTAAACAGTTTAAAATCTTTCTTGAATCTTATTTTCTCTTAAAATTTATATGTTGAGATTAAGGTTTTAGATGTGATATTTTTTTATTTATTAAAATTTTATATTAAAAATATTAGTAAAAACAATAACTTTAAATACTGTAAAGTGCTAAATTATTATATTAGATAAATTTATGTTTTATTAGTTCACAATTAAAGATAAATTTTATAATTTTATTCTTATATTATTTCATTAAATAATAGGGAATTTTTTTCTATTAACATTAATTATTTTTTTGATTAGTTTAATAGGCTTTTATTTAGTCCATATATGGATTAATGATATTTTATATTATAATTATTTGGAGAGAAATATAATGGCTAGAACAAAAAAAGTAGGTATTACTGGAAGATTCGGTGCAAGATACGGAAGAAAAGCTAAAAGATCTGTTAAAATTATTGAAGAAAACATGAAACAGAAACATGTATGTCCTCAATGTGACAGACCTGGTGTAAAAAGAGTTGCTGCAGGAATATGGAAATGTAATAAATGTGGAACAGTTTTCACTGGTGGAGCATACACTCCTGAAACTCCTATGGCAAAAGCTGCAAAACGTAATGTTAAAAATGGGGGAAACTAATTGTATAGATGTCCTAACTGTGGTTATGTAATGGACCACAAAAGTTATGAAGAAAATAAATGTCCTAAATGCAGATACAGAATCTTATTCAAACAAACTCCTGCTGTAAAAAGGACAATTAAAGCAAGATAATTTTTATTTTTCTTTTTAACTTATATCTCTAATTTTTTATTGACTTATTTTAATCCAATTACTTTGTAATTTGATATTTATTTTATTAGTGATTATATGCTTATTTCAACATCTAGAAAACCTTCTCAGAATACACGTAAATTTTGTAAGAATTTAATGCATGCTACAGGTTCAGAATATATTAATAGAGGAAAAAGTAGTATTAGGGATATACTTTTAAAATCTACTACTTTAGGTAATGATTCAACTGCTTTTGTATATGAGATTAAAGGTAATCCTAGTAAAATTACATTTTTTTCAAGAGCAGAAAAGGTTTTATCAATATTGGTGACTGTTAAAACACAGAATACCCGTCTTCATATGAATCCTAAAAATCTTAAAGTTAAATGTGAAGTTGATGAATTGGCTGTTATTGCAGATTTACTTGATGCGGAATTAGATGATAATCCAAGTGAAAACTATCTCTACATCCATAAATATACTGAGGAAGATGAAAAGGAGTATATAGAGAAGGATTATGTAGATTATAAAATTGGAATAATTGATTTTTATAATAAAAATGGGGAAAAAATTGATTTTCAGATAGCAGTTAGGAAGATTCTTGATAATTAGTCTATTTACTTTATTTTTACAATTAATTTATTATGTGAGAATATGGGGAAGGAAAATAATTTTATTGATTCAATTAACCATAATATTACAATAAAGTTTGATGATGCAAAACAAGCTAAGATTATATATGATGCGGTTTTACTTGAATTTGAAACTTCTCCGGATTATAGATCATCTATGAATTTAGAAGTTCATGATAATATAATTACTATTAATATAGAAGCCGAGGATGCAACAAGTTATAGGGCATCTATAAATTCGGCTATTAAATGGATTAAACTATCCTTAGAAGTTAATAGTCTTATTGAATAATTTCTATTGATTTGTATTTAAATCAAATCTATTTTTTCTATTTAATGACCAAATCATAAATAATAGGTATATTAAGAAATTAATTCTCTTTGAATGAATAAATTACTTATTAATAAATAGCTTAAGAGATTTTAAATGTTTTAAATGAGTTTTTCATTTATATGGTTTATTAAATTTTTAGATATATTAACTTTTTTTATGGGTAAAGTTTTATTAATAATGTTTTTTCTAGGGATGGTTTAACTAATTTAAGATATCTTTATTAAATATTAAATATATAAATTAAATTATAATATTAATATTATTTAATTAAATATTTCAAAAAAGGTGATATTATGGATTTACCAAAAAATGTACAAGAACAATTGAATCAATATCAAAATTTACAACAACAAGCTCAAGCTGTAACCGTTCAAAAACAAAACCTTGATTTACAGATAAATGAAACTGAAAGGGCTATTACTGAACTTGAAAAGACTAATTCTGATACTGAAGTTTACAAATCTGCTGGTTCTTTACTTATTAAAGTAAATCGTGATGATATTTATGATGAAACTAAAGAACAATTAGAAACCCTTCAATTAAGACAAAAAACCATGGCACGTCAAGAAGAAAGAGTCATGAAAAAACTTCAAGAAATGCAAACCAGCATTCAAAATACTATGAATGGTTTAAATATTAACTAAGTATTTTTAAATACTTATTACTTTTTAATTTAAAATTTTTAAAAGATGACTATATGAGAAAACTTAAAGAATTAACACAAGATGACTTAGATGCTATAACTTATTTTCTTACCAACACTGCAGAAAATAAATTATCACAACATGTATCTTCTAAAGAAGTTATAGATCAAAGTATTTTAACAGACATAAGTTATGAAAATGAAGAACTTAATGTTGATTTAAAAATTAATGTTGATGTTGATGCTTTATCAAATCTAAGTCAGGAAGATATTCAAAATGTTGTAGATGAATCCTATGAAAAATTAGATGTTTTCATAGATGAAAATTATAGGGAATAGTTTTTTATAACTATTTTACTAATTAACTTTTTTTAATAAGGATTTTTTTTAGATTTTTTATTTCTATTAAACATCTGATGAATTTTACTTATTCTGTTTAAAATTATATTTTATTAAGGTTTATTTTAATAAATTTTTTTTATCTGTTTCTCATTTATTTTAGAACATATGAGCAATTGTTAATTATTTTCTAATAATAATCTTATTTTGCCTGTTTTTATTAGTTTCAATTTTTATAAACTGGAATTTCAATATTTTACTTAATGGAGCCCATATTTTTTTATAAATTTATCCATAATATTTTAAAGTAAACTTTAATTATTTTCAAATAACATTTATATACTAGGAAGTTTAAAAGTATGTGTAAGGGTCCAACCTTAGTTTTTATTTTTTATTAAAGGGTAATATTAGGGTTACTTTACCTTTTATCAACAACTTTTTTTATTAAGGTATTTTTTATTTAATTCCAATGATGGCTTAGCGTTTTCTATTTCTATTAATGATTTTATGTGAAAATCTTTTCTTAATAATTAAATTTGTATAAAATTATAAGTAATATAAAGACCAAATATTTTATTAGATTTTTAAATTAAGTATGTTTAATTTCATTAAGAGTTTATACTATTTTAGTGGTTGATAAGATGGAAGAAAATGATGAAATTGTATGGGATGATAATAAAGTAGCTATTTCATGTTGTAGTGGAATGAGCCCTAATGGATTAGTGGGTAGAGCTGTAGTGACTGATGTAGCTATTGATTCTGATGATGTAATGTCTATTTGTATATCCGCAACATCTGCAGATAATGAAAATTTTATTAATCTCATTGATAAATATCCGATTATTGCAATCAATGGCTGTCAAAGTAATTGTGTTAATAAAATATTAAAGAATAAAGGTATTGATGTAGTTCGCCATATTAATATAGATCAGATTTTAAAGCCTACAGGTCATGAACCGAATGATTCTGCAAGGTTAGATGAGGAAGGGGAAATCTGTGTTGATATTGTAAAGGAGGAACTTGAAAAGATTATAGATGAGGAGCTTGATAAAGCTAAAGATTTATAATTTGGTATTCATTTAATTTTAATCTTTTAATAATATTTTTTTAATGATCTTTTCTGTTTTTAATAATCAATTTCAGTTATTATAATTTTATTTTCTATTTTTACTAATCAATTGGTTAATTTCAATTATTTTTTAATTTTTAAATTCAATATAATTGTCTTTTATTAAATTAAACCTTGATTAAAATTTTAATTTCTTTTTAGGTAAACCTAAACTCAATAAACTATATATGTAGTAAAAATAATACTTTGTTTAGGTAAACCTAAAATTTATTTATTAATTTTTTTAAAGAGAGGGGTTTTCTATTTTAGATAGTCAAGAAACAAGGGATGAAAAATTATTGGAAAACAAGAAAGACAGTACAAATTACCTTCATAATGTATTGCTTATAGGTAATCCTAATGTAGGTAAGAGTCTTACTTTTAATAAATTAACAGGTCTTTCTGCTACAGTTTCTAATTATCCTGGAACAACTGTTGATATCGATACAGGTAATTTTAAAATTGAGGGAGAAACAATTGAAATTACAGATCCTCCGGGAATGTATGATTTAAATACAATAACTGAAGAGGAAAGAATCGCCAAATTACTTCTATTTAGTGGAGATTATGATTTAGTTGTACATGTTGTAGATTGTAAAAATATTGATAAATCGATTGATTTAACTTTACAGTTAATTGATGCAGGTACTGATGTAATTTTAGTATTAAATATGATTGATGAATTAGATCGTATGGGTGCTAAAGTAGATAAAGAAGGATTGTCTGCAAAATTAGGTATTCCCGTGGTTTTAACTTCGGCTGCAAATGATATTGGTTTAGATGAACTAAAGAATACCATATTAAATTATGATAATATTAAAAAGGATATCAATTCTAATTCAAAGGCCAAAATTGTAATTCATTATGGTAATGATTTAGAAAGTTCTATCAGTAAAGTAGAATCTAAATTGGAACATAAATATGATGAGATGACTAACCGTGCAGTAGCCATTCTACTTTTGGAGGGAGATAAGGATATTAGAACTACTGTTAAAAAACATGAAAAAAACTATATGGATATTTTTAGTTTAGTTGACTCAATTGAAAAGGAGTATGATGATCCGATTAAATATTTAACCAAACTACAATTGTCCAAGTATGCCTTATATTTTAAAGATGAGTTTACAACAATAAATAAGGTTAAACCTCAAACAAATGATGATTTTAAAGAAAAACTATCAAGATTGATGATACATCCCGTTTATGGTTTAATTATTCTGGCATTGGTCTTATACTTTGGTTTATATCTATTTGTCGGAGTTTTAGGTGCCGGATATCTGGTTGATTTCTTTGAGGATGTAATATTTGGAGAATGGATAAATCCATTTTTAACCCAAATCGTTTTAGCTGTCATACCATGGAAACCAATACAAGACTTGTTTATAGGTAGTTATGGTATTGTAACATTTGGTTTAAGTTATGGTATTGGAATCATTTTCCCAATTGTAAGTCTGTTCTTTATTGTATTTTCAATACTTGAGGATAGTGGTTATCTTCCAAGGCTTGCACTTTTAACTGACAACGCTTTTAAAAAAATAGGTTTAAGTGGTCGTTCAATTATTCCTATGGTTTTGGCAGTAGGCTGTGGAAGTATGGCAACTATGACTACACGTACTCTTGAAACTAATCGTGAAAGAATTATTGCAACAATACTTATGGCTCTAACTATTCCATGTTCTGCACAGCTTGGAGTAATAATGTCATTGTTATCTTCACATCCCATTACATTATGGATATGGCTTGGAATAATCATATTCAACTTTATAGTTGTGGGACTTATTGCTAAGAAATTTGTACCAGGTTCACAGGCAAGTTTCTTTATGGAACTTCCTCCTCTAAGAGTTCCTAAACCTAAGCATATACTTAAAAAAACCTGGACAAGAGTTGTAATGTATATTAAGGAACTATTGCCAATATTTATCCTTATAAGTGTTTTAATTTGGGGTCTTGATCTTGTAGGTATCTTCCAATTAATCATTAAATTATTTAATCCGATTATACAGGCAATAGGTCTTCCAACTTCAACAACCCAATCATTTATCTTAGGATTCTTTAGAAGAGACTTTGGTGCGGCGGGAATCTTAAAGATTAGAGATACATTAACTGGTGTACAGTTACTTGTAGCAAGTGTTACTTTAACCTTGTTTGTACCATGTATTGCACAGTTTATTGTAATGATTAAAGAAAGAGGGGTAAAGATAGCTGTAGGTATTGCAATATTAAGTATTGTGCTTGCATTTACAGCAGGTTTCTTACTTAACTTAGTACTTACAACATTTGGAGTAGTATTTTAAATGGGATATTGGATATGGAAATATGGCTATTTACTAAATTGGCCGTTTTTGTCATAAATATTATAATAAATTAAAAAATTGTTAAAATGTAATTATTTAATTAATAAGAGGTATATTTACATAAGTTACTATTATAATTTTAAATATATAACTAAGTAAATTAAATCTGTAATTAATTATATTAATTATAAATTTTTTATTTTAATTTATTTAAATAGATTAATATTTATATTAAGATTATTTGATTAGTAAAATATGTGATTCATTATTTTAGCAAGTAAATGCTTAAATTTACCTTAATTTTTCATTGAAATTATTATGGTGATAAAAAGGATAATATTCAATTTTCTAATGATTTCATAAGGGATAATAGTGATGATATGTCAGAAGATATTATAGTAAAATGTGAGTTTTGTGGATTTGAATTTAAACTCTGTGATGGTGAAAGTTGTGAAGGCTGTCCAATAGACTGTCAGGTAATTCACTGTCCTAATTGTGGTTATGAAATTTTACCAGAATCAAAATCATATAAATTCATTGAAAACTCAGTAAAAAAGATAAAGGATTGTATTTTAAACAGGTAATTCTAGTTTAAACTAGTAAAAATCTTAGAATTTGTTTTTACAGGTTATTATATTTATTATAAAATGTTTTGGAATTAATTTTTAATATGTAATTTTATTAAAATAATAAAAGTTTAGAATCATATTTTTAACGGACAATATTATAAAGGGGATTAAAATGTCATTAAGAACTAAAGACATAGAGGATATTCTTCGTAATCTTTGGGTTAAGGAAAAGGAAGATAAGGATATCATGACCGAAGATCAGATTGATAAGGATTATATTACAGAATTATTTAAAAAAGGATATATTAATATAGACCATCATAAAATCTTATTATCAGAATCTGGTGAATACCTGGGAAGGGAGCTTGTCAGAAAACATAGGATTGCCGAGACAGTTGTAGCTGATTTATTCCTTGCAGATAGGGATGAGATGGAGGATTTGGCAGATCAGATTGAGCATGTAATGAGTCATGATGTTGAAGACAATATTATGAGGATTCTTGGTTATCCTAAAAAATGCCCACATGGTCATAGAATTCCACCACGTGACGGTATGGTGGTTGATAATAAAGATTCAGCTGTTCCACTTCTTGAAATTGAGGTAGGTGATATTGGAACAGTATCCTATATTAAAACTGCAGATGCTAAAAAACTACAAAAGATTATGAATTTAGGCCTTCTTCCAGGTTCTAAGATTCAATTGATTCAAAAATTTCCAATTTTTGTATTTCAATTAGGTAATACTCAGTTAGCTGTAGATAAAGAATTAGCAAATGAGATCTATGTAGTTGTTGAATCTAACGAGCCAGTATAATTTTCATTTTTTTTATAAATCTTTTATTATCTATTTTTAAATTATTTAATTTTTTAAAAAGTATTAGTTTTTTCATTTCAGTTTTTTTTCATGTATAGTTTCACTATTCTTAATTGTTCTATTTTTATATAATCTCTTTTTTTTATTGCTCTTTTTATAAAACATTATAATCTTCTATAATTATTTACGAGATTTCTATTAGTTAGCTATTGATCAGTTTATCTTAATTTTTATTATTTTTTTTAGGAATGTATCATTTTTTAGAAAAATATTAAATTAAGTTCTTTTATATAATATAGTAATTATTATATACAAGTGATTAGATGATTGAAATAGTGCCAGTTTTAGATTTAATAGGTAATCAGGCTGTCAGTGGGAAAAGTGGTAATAGATCTACTTATACTCCATTGAATACAATTTATGCTCCAAACTCAGACCCCTTAAATATTGCAAATGGACTTGAGCTTAATGGTGCCAGGGAGATTTACATTGCTGATTTGGATTTAATTGAAAAACAAGGTAATAATCTTTATAAGATTAAGGATGTTAATACTGTTTTACCTGTAATGTTGGATTGTGGTATTAGGGATTTTGAATCTTTTGAATTTTATCTTGATTTTGCATATAAACTTATAGTTGCAACTGAGACGATTGAATCCATTGATGAGATGAGAAAAATTTTTGATGCATTTCCACGTGAGAGAATCGTTGTAAGTGTTGATATTAAAAATGGACAACTTTATTCAAATAATTTGGATATGGATTTGGAAGAATTCAAGGATGTGTTAAGGGAACTTGATCCTAATGAGATTATCCTTTTAAATATATCTGATGTTGGAACTGGAAATGGTTATGATACCCGCTTTTTGGAGGATTTTAAAGAATTTAAGGATAAGATCATAATTGGCGGAGGTATTAATCAAGAGGATTTAGGACCTCTTGAGAGGTATGGTGTAAAAAAAGCATTAATAGGTACTGCCTTGCATAATGGAAGTATTTCTATTTTATAATTTTAGTTAATTGGATTTTTAATATTTTTTTATTATTATTTTTTTAAAAACAGTTAGAATTTGTTCTTATTTTAAAATTATAAGGATGTAGAAATTTTATTTTTTTTTCAATAATATTGGAAACAGTTGAAGTTTACTCTTGTTCTAGTGATTATAAAATATAAAAATGTTATTTATAGTATAAAAATTCCGATAAAGGGAAACATATATATAACTTTATTATTAAATATTAATAGTATAATATTATTGAATAATAACTATATTTCTTTTAAAAAATGTTAATTTAGTGATAAAATGCCAGTAAACGGAACATTATTATTTTCACATATATTACCAGTTGTTTTAGCTTTCTTTGGAGTATTATTTATAATCTCCGGTGAAATGGATAATAACAGATATAAATTAATGGTAGGTATTGTTTTGTTTCTGATAGCGGCTTTCAGTCCGTTTGTAATTTTACGTCCTATACTTTTAGGATAATTACTTTTTATGATTCTTATTTTCAAAATCTATTTTTAGAAAATAAATTATAACAATAGTTAATAATTAAATTTTATATTGTAGTTATTATAAAGATAAGATTGCTGTATATTTTAATAAAAATTTACAAATAGATATTAATTTTCGATAATTGATTAATTTTAAAATTATAGAAAGGAGAAAAATATAATGCAAAAAGGTACTGATGTATTAAAAGAAGGTTTCGCTAAAATGACAAAAGGCGGAGTCATTATG
>JBJEIL010000062.1:0-11355 GCA_051876995.1 Methanobrevibacter sp.
ATTAACATCTTCCTTTTCAACTTCTTTAATGAAGCTTTTAGTCATATTTCCTACAGATAAAGCCATAACATTAAGTCCTTTTCTAGCAGCTGAGGCAGTTGATGCAGCTACTGCAAATTCAATATCAATAGGTAAATTTAATTTATTTGTTATGGCATGTGAAACAGTACCAATCACAGCTACTTTATCTATTTGGTTGTTTTCTCCCCATTCTTTAAATCCGTTTTTATAGATACTTTCTATTAAATCCAAATCAGTTACTGCAGATCCCCCTTCTTTAATAGTAGGTATGGTGATAATTAGAACCTTACCAACTTTCAAATCAATTAATCCAGTAAGTTCACCTAAGGCCACATCTTCACCAGTTTTAGCAGGGGAAATTGCTATTGCATTAGCTGATTGTTCCCTATGACTTGCATAAAGTAGACCATTTTCCATAAATATTCCTACTTTATCTCCCTTTTCAATATCTTCTTTTGCAATTGCAGGCCATATGGATTGATAGTGATCCATAATCTCTAAAACACTATCTGAGTATTTACGTAATGTAATTGCATCTCTTTTAACTTTTTTAATACCTTCCTGGGTAATTTTATATGGTGAACGTCCTTCTTTAGAAGTAATATAACCTTCATCAATTAATGATTTGATATTTTCAGAAACTGCTTGTACTGTTATTCCTAAACGCTCAGCTAAATCTTTTTGCTTAAGATGAGGTTCTTGCTTTGAAATTTCACTTAATATTTGAAATTTTGTCATGGAACCTCTTTTTTTGAATACTTCCATAATTATCCCTCATTATTTAATAATTATTAAACATTACTTGATATAATTTTTAAAGTAATCCTTATTTAAATTTTTTCTAAATTTCTTTTGCCAATCTATCAATAATATTTGATATGTCTGATTTTTTTTATAATTATGGACAGTTTAACAATTTTTGTAATGAAGTTTAGATATTATGGTTAATTTTATTGTGGATAAATCTTATTTGATTATATAAAAACTTATTTTTGTGCAAATTTTAATAAAATTAATATTTTTTTGGATGAAATAAGTTTTAATAATTTTTTATATTTAAGAATAGTTTTAGGTTAATTTATTTTTTTTAGTAAAACAAGTTTTAATAGATAGTTATAATTTATTTGTTTAGATAAAATAAGTTTAAATGAATGTTTGAAGGGATTTTAAGGTAAATTGTATTATAATTTACCTTCTAGTTTTTCATCAAAGGTTTTTAAAAATTCCTCTTTACACTCTTTTGGAATATATGCACCGCATGCCACAGCATGTCCTCCACCATTACCGCCTAAATCTTGTGCAACTTCCCGGATAATATTTCCAAAATGAACTCCATCATATGCTAGTAGTCTTGAACATCTAAGTGAGATTTTTAAATCATCGTTGTCTTCACTTACCTGTGTAAATCCTATAATCGGTTTTCTCCAATTTCCATAAGACAAAACCATTCCGGTTATAGTTCCAACTACCTCACTTTTAATTCCACTACCGTCAAAGTATTGAATATTATTCATCTCAACAATAGCATGTGACTCTTGAACTTCCTGAATCTTTAAGGCCAAGTATCTTCTATGGTTTCTTGAGATATATTCAAGTTCATCTAATGCATCTGACCTATTGCCTTTCAATATTTTAAGTGCAACCATTTCCTCCTTATTTCTTGCACAAGCATTCATTGCGGTTGAAAATTCTGACGCATCACGTAGAAATGTATGGTCCTCTTCCTGTAGGAATTCATAACTATCTGCAGCTACAAGTTTTGGAATATATTCAACATATTTTCCAGGAACTTCCCTGGATAACATTTTAACAAGTGCAGAGAATAGTCTGCTTTTTTCTGATTTTGTGAGATCACTTAAGGTTGTGTAATGATCATTTGTTGTTTTAGGTATATTTAATTCATTTAGCAATGCAATACATTCTGTCTTACTGTTTGTAATTGGTAAGGTTACATCTGAAAAATAGGACAACGCTACAAATAGGGGTCTTGTTTCCCGGCCATAAATAGATAGGTCACCTATCTTTTTCACATATCCCCCCTTTATCGCATCATTTAATATAAGTTTATTGGGGCCTTCCATTTTACCAGTATGGGTATTCTGCATATCTCCTACAGCAGATAGAACTCCGATCCAGCTTAAATCATCATATCCAAATTCTTTAGCAAGATAATAACATAATCCTCCTCCACAAATATAATAAGAACCATTAATTCCAAAATGCATTGGATTTATCTCAAGGAATTTAAAGTCTTTTGTATCTCTGTAGTTTAAATCCCTAAGTGGGGGGTGATGGTCTAGTATTATGATTTCAGAGTCTTCCGTTGCATATTTTTCAACAGGTTGTCCTGAACCTAGATCTGAGAAAATAGTAAGTTTATGGGTTAATTGTAAATCTTCTAATTTATCAAGGGAAACAAACTCTATTTCATAATCTTTACCTAATCTGTCCATAATTATTGAAAGAATTGCTCCTGAAGATATTCCATCACAATCATTATGGCTGTAAATTTTAATATCTTCATTATTAAGAATAATCTCTTTAGCTTCCTTGTATAATTGTTTCATTTCAATAGGTAACTCTTCAATTGTTTCTTCCAATTCGATACTCATTTTTTAACCTTAATCTAATATTTTCGTATTTCATTATTTATTTTACTTGCTACAGCCCTTAAAAGTTCATTCTTTTTCATATCTGTCTTTACAGTTACCCTTCCAGAATGTTCATACCATGAACCGGGATAACTTTTATATTTTTCAATTGCTGGCTGTAGGTGTAATTTATAACAAGCTTTTCTAATTTCTTTAAGTGAAGGATCATCTACAGACTCATCTTTAGCTATTTTACGACCTTCGGAAATTGTTCTATTAGAATCTATATATACTGGCCATATTACAGTAAATTCATTTTTCATAGTATAGCTCCTAATTATTTAAATAAGATTAAATTAACTAACAATAAATTTATAATTTTTTTTAATTAAAAACCGGGTTTTTAAGATTAGTTAAAGTTTTAACTTTAATTTTAAAAGTTTTTAACTAATTATATTAATTAAATTTAATTATCAAATTGTCTTTCTATCTTTCAATGTCTTATTAGATTTGATATGATCTCTTAATTTTCAATTAAGTTTTAGATATTTCATTAAATTTAATTGTTATAATTTTTATAATCGATTATCTTTTCATCTTTAGACTGTCTATTTTAATCCAAGATATATTTCTTATTTAAGATAATCTATTTTAATTTCATAATTAATAAGATATTTCTTTTTTATAAATATTAAAGTTTTATAATTTATTAATTTTCATAATCAGTTTCATATCGTTTATATCTTTCTGTTTTTCTTTTATTTCTATGCTTATTATATTTTCTCTTTTTTTTAATGGATCTGTTAATCATTTTTATAATAAGGGAACATAAAAGGTTTCCTTTCCATTTACAATTATAATGGCTTCTAAATATTTCAAATTCTCTTAGAAGTTTAATTTTTTGGCTGTTGTCTAAATCTGCTCTTTTATATAAACTAATCCAATTAAGTAAAAATGGGTTTAGGATTATTTCCGTATTCTCGAATCCATGTTTATTACATAAGTTTGAACATTTGGCATAACCTAACAGGGAATCATAGACCAATCTGTAACTTATATCTTTTGTAATGGATTTGTCATCCTCAGAATCTCTCATATAATAATTATAGATAAATGTATTGTTTAAAAATATTATACCGTCGGCTTTAAAATAGGCTTCCATTAAGAAATTCAAATCTTCTGCAGAAATCACCTCTGGAAACCTAATATTGTTTGATAAAATTAAATCTGCATCATATATTTTGGTCCAGAATGATGGAAGTGATTTAAGTATGTCAATATTGTCCTCTAGTCTTTTAATGTAAATCTCATCAAATACTCCGTCTTCTGTTTCCGGATTCTTAATAGTTCTTCCATAGAATATCTTTCCAAAGATATTCCTCCAAAGACTTCCCGTAATCCCTGTAAGTGTGATATTATCCAGAATATCATCATTATATTCATTAAGACTATCCTTGAATGCTGAATGAGATTTTTGGACAAGTTCCAGATTAGGGCTTATATAGTTGTCTGCACGGTTTTCTTTTGTCATTAAGTTGACATCAGTATAGACACGTTTATATCTTCCATATACAATCTTGGCATTACTATGGGTGATTTTATTATAAAGTATTCTACATGCATCCCTCTCAAAACTGTCATCTGAATCTAAAAACATAATATAAGGTGCTTTAACATGTTTGAGTCCTATGTTCTTTGGTCCATAAGCTCCACCAATATTGTGTTTAAGGTATATGGCCTCAAAACTTTCATATCTTTGACAGTATTCGTCAATTATAATTCTACTGTTGTCAGTAGATTTATCATCAACGATTATGACCTGCAGATTTTTAACACCTATTGTCTGATTTATAATGGAGTCTAGTGCATTTTCCAGTGTTTTATCTCCATTATAAACCGGTATGATAATACTAATCTTGTATGACATAATTCCTCTCATTTATTTTCTTAAATCAATTTCCATTGTTGTTAAAATTTTCAAACAATAAGTCAATCATATCCTTTACAGTATACCTTTCGGGATAGATGTATTTAACATTGAATTCATCTAATGACTGTGCGGTAATAGGTCCAATAGATACTGTGATTATGTTTTCAGATAATGATTCGGATAATCGGTCCTTAATATTGTCTTCCGCAACTTTATATAAATTTTTAACAGTTAAAGGACTTGTAAATGTAATTGCATCAATCTCGTTATTTAATATTTTATTGATTAACCCTTTTATTTTACTTGTATCATGGGGTATGGTGGATCTATAACTTTCAGCAAGAATTACATTGGCTCCACGATTTTTAAGCTCTTCAGGAAGTACCTTTCTTGCGGAATATGTTCTTGGAATACCCATTTTTAGTCCTTTGATGTCTATATCATTAAAGCTTTCAAGTAATCCTTCAGCTGTATAATCCTTAGGTATAAGATTTACTCTGAGACCATATTTTTCCGCAACCTCAGCTGTTTTATGACCGATGACCGCTGTTTTACAATTATCATTTAACTTTTTATTAAAATCCGGGTAATATTTATATATTGAATCTAGTGATGAGACTGATGTGAATATTAACCAATCCAAATCATCAATTTCTTTCATAAATTTTTTAAGTGATGGTGAGTTTAGAAGTTCTAATTCTAATGTAGGTACTATTAGAGCTTCTCCACCATATGACTCTACTAATTTTTTAGCTTCTTTTGATCTGCTTATAGGACGTGTTAAAGCTACTATCTTCTTATCACTCATAAAATTCCTCATTTGATTTAATTTTAATTATTAAAATATAATCCTAATCTTTTATACTATATTGATTTCTATATCTCATTAAATTTATTTTTTATTAATTGCTTAATCATGGACTTTTTTAATATGCCTTTGAATTTTAAGGCTTTCTTTATTTTTAAAAAGATTAAATGTATAAAATATGCCATGATTTAAATATATATTATTCAATAGTTAATCTGCTAAAAAATACATTATAATGTCTCTTTTTAAATAAAAATCAAATTTGAGCATTTAAAATATAAAAATAGATACTGGGGATTATAAAATTTTCTTGCTGGTTTTTAGATTTTTTGATATGTCCTTAATATTGCTTCTTTTCAATTTTTTAGTTGGCTCTTTTCAATTTTAAATTATATTTTTAATTTTTTTAATCTATTCTTTTATAAAAGAATAATTTTATTTTTTTAACTTTTATTATTTTTAAAGATAATATTTTTAAATCATAAAATTAATTAACTCTATATTTTTTTTTTACTTTAAATGATTTCGATTGAGAATATGGTAAAATCAGATTAAAAATAGTTTTTAAATAGCTTTTTAATGTTTATAGTTCTTTTATTTTCTAATGATTTACATTTGCTTATATAAAAAAATCCATTGTTAAAAATAGTTTTAGATCATTTTTAAGGTTTATGGTTTTTATTTAATTATAGGTTAATTCTTTAAAATCATTATAAAAATAGTCTTCATTTATTGTTTTAAAAATAATGCATGTTTTATTGAAAACATGTTAAAATAAAAATATAAAAATTAAAGAGGTTTGGAAGCTAGAAAGCTCCTCCACCTCCACCACCTGATCCTCCTCCAATATCACCAATATCAGAGGTATTGACCGTGTTTATTCCGGTTGTTATTGCAGATTCTAATGCATTCATTCCACCAAAGTAACTAAACATGAACACATCACTGGTATAATAATAGCTGTCTGTAATGTTATTGTGTGCGATACTGTTCATTGCTTTTTCAACATTTTTAGCAACCCCAAGTGCAGTTGCATATATTAAATATTTGTTCCATATTTCAATAGACTCTGGAGGATATTCTTTTATTAATGAGTAGTCGTTAAGATATTTCTTAAAGTTTAACCATTTCATTTCAAATTCCTTTCCTTCATTGCTCCATCTTCCACCAAATGTTGATGGTAATAGTAGTCCGATAATACCTGATACTATTAATGCGATTGAACCTACAAATCCTATAAATTCTAGTTCTACATTTGTTCCAAATAGGAAGTATCCTAATATTATGCCAGCTACTAAAATGACAACTGATAAAATCTTTATATAGACTGATCCGGTATCATCAAAGTATTCTCTCTTTATACTTTCAGGTATATTTCTGGAGATAAAACTAGTTTTCCAGGCTCTGTATACGTTATTGAATCTTTCCGCATTTTCTTCATTTTTCAAATCATTTTCCATCTTTTTAAAGTCGATTACACCATTATACATAAAACCTTTAAGGATGTTTATTGCATGTTTCTGGTAGAATTCTAAATTGGATTGATCTTTATCTGTAACTTCTAATTTAATATTGTTATTTTTATTTTCTGTTATATTGTCCCTATTTACAATTTTTAGATATCCGTCATTTATTAGTTCCATTATGCAGGCTTTAAATCCATTATCATTTAAATCTCCTACATTTTTAAATCTGTCTGGTATCATTGCATTGATAAATGTTGGACTGTCATCTGTAGGGGGTTCCCTTTCATAGATTCCATTATACTCTATTTTAGGTTCCCTACCATATTTTAGGTATATTCCTACAACAGAGGCAATATATATGAATTCTAGGATTATGGTAAAAACGCATCCCATATTTGCAATATCGTATTTTGTATTATACTCGGATTGTATCTTTTTAATCTCATCAAGACCATTCTTATTGATTACATTTCCGTCTGTTGGGTTTGGATTAAATTCACTTCTTGGAATTGCTGCTCTAAGTTCAATGTATTCATCACTTTCTCTATAGTCTGTATGTAATTGTAAGGTGTTTTGGGTCCATTTGCTTGTTCCATCAAAGTTTTTTGGATTAATCCAGTATTCAACTCCATTTCTTGAGGGAACATTTAGGTATGCTGTAAAATTACTAATGCCCTGGTCCCATTTGCCTCCCCAGACTTTATATTGAACTTCGCCAACATCCTTATATATTTTAACGGTATTTTTCATTGTGTAATTATAGGTCACATTTACCTCACAATCTGAGATTGGCTGCGTTTTTGCAGGATCCTTATATAGATTGACGGTAAACTCTTTATAGTTATCTTCATTAGATACAGAAACACTATTATAGGCTCCCTCTGTCGTAACACTATAATCTGTTAGGCTTTCCCCGTCTTTGATAGGTATTTCACGATTAACTCCATGGAATGTCCCTTTAAAATCATAGGTATATGTTTCTAAAACCTGTAGGTTACCGTTAGAATCCACAGTCAGATTAACAATTCCCCGTGTAATATCATAAGACCTACCGTCATATGCTGTGATGGTAGGAATCAAAGCTAAAGCAATAGTTAAAATAATCAGTATTCCAACTATCTTCTTATCCATCATATCTCACCTTGGATTAAAATCAGTAGTTATCTCTCTTCTAAAAATAGTAAAAAAATAAAAACAAGAGTTTGGTTTAGAATTCAACTTTTGGTACCTGTTCGGAACCTGGTGCTCCTTTAAAGAAATCTGCTTCTTTAAAATTGAATATATTTGCAAATATGTTACTTGGGAATGTTTCACATTTGTTGTTATACATTAATACAGTGTCATTATAGAATTGTCTTGCATATGCAATTTTATCCTCTGTATCTTTAAGTTGATTCTGTAAATTAATGAAATTCTCATTGGCTTTTAAATCAGGATAATTTTCTGATACAGCAAATAAAGTTCTTAATGTATCGGTTAACATATTGTTTGCTTCTGCAACCTCTTCTACTCCTTGAGCATGTAAAAGACAAGATCTTGCGGCGGTTACTTTTTCAAATACCTCTTTTTCATGACTTGCATAACCTTTTACGGTTTCTACAAGGTTTGGAATTAAGTCAGCACGTCTGTTAAGTTGGACCTCGATTTGCGCCCAGCTATTTTTCACTTTGTTTCTTGCATTAACAAGACCATTGTAAATTAGAATTATTCCAATAATTAGGATTACAATTATAACAAGAATAATAATCATGAGAATATCCATAATATTGTCCTCCATACTATTATTTATTTTTAAGTATTTCATAATTTATTTAATTTTTGTATAATTTTTTTTAAAAAATCATGAAACCTAATTGTAAAAAACAGATTTTCCAATATTCAATATATTAAATATATAATATTATCTTTATAAATAAAACCTAATTGTTAAAAACAGATTTTCCAATATTAAAATATGTAATATTATAAAAAATAATAGAATAAGTTAAATTAAAGTTTATTTCTCATATCAAAGATTCTGTTAGCAACTGGCAGTACAACATATTTGCCGATACCATTTACAATGTTAAATCCAGGATATTCAAACTCAGATTTAACTTTTTTAAGTTCCTCCGGGATATTAAGATGTTGGGTACATAACCTTACACATTTATTGCATTGGGTACATTTTCCAGCATTCTGGGAATTGCCATCAAGTACACCACCTAACTGTGTGAGATACTGTGTTCTTGCTTTAAGATCTTTTTTATTGAATAGGAATTTTTCGTTATATAGGTCGAAACATTTGGGAATGTTTACTCCCTCTGGGCAAGGCATGCAGTAACCACAGGTTGCACAGTTGATTTTAAGGGATTTTTTCATCATGTTTTTTACGTGTTTGATTGTTTTAAGCTCTTCATTGCTTAATGAATTAGGTCTTACCTCCTTTGCAATCCTTAAGTTTTCCCTTAATTGTTCTATATCTGTCATTCCAGATAGAACGCATGTAATCTCCGGATGGTTTAATACCCAAGATAAAGCCCATTCAGCATTAGTTTTTTTAGGGTTAACTTTTCTGAATTCCTCTTCAACTTCCTCTGGCATATCCCCTGCAAGGATTCCTCCTTTTAAAGGTTCCATTACAAATATTCCCATCTTTTTAGTGTGTGCATATTCAATGCAATCCATATCCATCTGAATGCCGTCATCATAGTAATTGAATTGTATTAGACACATGTCCCAATCATACATGTCAACTACTTTTTTAAAGTCCTTGATCTCTCCATGGTATGAAAAGCCTGCATTTCTTATTTTACCTTCCTTTTTTGCTTTATCCAGGAATTCAAATACTCCAATATCTGAGAGTCTTTCCATAATTTTTAAATTGATATTATGCAGGAAGTAATAGTCGATATAATCTATATCTAAAATTTTTAATTGTTTGTTGAGGTAAGGTTCCATTTCTTCCCTTCTTTTAATATTGAATGCAGGTATTTTTGTGGATATGTTCACTTTTTCCCTATAACCATCTTTTAGGGCATCTGCAATGAGTTTTTCATTATTTCCATTGGAGTAAACATATGCGGTATCAATAAAGTTTATACCATTATTAATTCCAATTCTTAATAATCGTCTAGATTCCCCATATTCCCTTCCGTTTAATGAAAGTCTCATAGCTCCAAAACCAAGAGGTGAAATACTATCTCCATTCTTCTCAATTACTCTATTTTCCATATTATCATTTTTCGATTTTAATTATTAATCAGTATTATCTTTTTTATTTTTTGTATAAATACTTTCTAATTATCTAATATTTTTTTATATAATCCTATGGGATTTCCGATAAATGTTCTTAGAATATATTGATTTTTATGATTTTTTCATTGACTTTTTAAACATTAAGTATCCTCTTTATAAAACTTAAATATTATAAGATAAATATCATTTATTGTTATATTTTTAGGAAGTAGGGTAGAAATTATATTTATTTTTAATAGGTGTAGAAAATCATGAAAATATTATTTTTAAATTTACCATATGAATTTAATATTAGTAGGGCGAGCCGTTGGCCTGAGAAGACAAAATCAGGTACTTTATACTATCCCTATTGGCTTGCTTACTGTGTTGGAGTATGTGAAGATTATGGAATTGACGTTAAATTAGTTGATTGTATTACGAAAAACTTTACATTAGAGGATACCTTAAATGAAATATCCTCATATAATCCAGATTATATTATGTGTGAGACAACTACACCTACATGTAGCTATGATTATAACACTCTAAACAAGATTAAAGACAGTTTCCCTAATATTAAGATTATCTGTGGCGGAACACATCCTACAATTTTACCGGAGGATGTTTTAAACAAATGTTATGGGGTGGATATTGTTGTTCGTCAGGAATATGATTTTACCGTACCTGAGATTGTAAAGGCAGGTGGGGATTCAATTGTAGATTACGGGCAACTTAAAGATATTGAGGGAATCTCCTATAGGGATGAGAATGGTAAGATTGTCCATAATGTTGACAGACCTTTAGTTAATTTGGATAAGCTTCCTTGGGTATCTAAGGTTTATCAGGAATTCTTGGATTGTAACGATTATGCATATGCGTTTGCACAGAAACCTATGATACAGATTGTATCAAGTAGAGGCTGTCCAAATAAATGTAACTTCTGTTCCTATCCATCAACAATGGGTGGAAGACTTTATCGTTTAAGATCCGTTAAGGATCTGGTGGATGAAATCGAGTATATCTTAACTGATATGCCTGAAATTAAGGAGATCTTTATTGAGGATGATACTTTCACAGTAAACAAGAAACGTGTAATGGAAGTATGCGATGAGATTATAGAAAGGGGTCTTAAACCAATATGGTCTTGTAATACAAGGGTGGATCTTGACTATGAAACGATGGCCAAAATGAAGGAGGCAGGCTGTAGGTTACTTGTATGCGGTTATGAATCAGGTAATCAGGAAGTGCTTGATAAGACTAAAAAAGGAATCACTCTTGAACAGTCACGTAATTTTGCTAAATATGCTCGTGATTTAGATATTA
>JBJEIL010000063.1:0-10974 GCA_051876995.1 Methanobrevibacter sp.
GGAACTTCAGTTTTAGCCCAACCATCAACTAACCATTCTGCTTGATCCAATCGCTTCATAGTTATAGCACCGGTTGGACAGACATTAGCACAACCACCACAACCAATACAAGCCTCGGTATCAACTTTCTTTTCAGGTTTAACATTACCATTTAAGACATCATTTCTTAAATCCATATCAGTAACTCTATCTGAAGCAAAAAAAATCCTCTTAAAGTTAGAATAAATACCTTCTAATGTGATTCTAATTAGACTTTTCATTTTGAACACCTGATGGTTTGATTTTTATTTACAAATGTCCTATCAAATATAAATGCATTTGAAGGGCAGATATTCTTACATGCTCCACAGTAAATACATTTATCCTGATTAACTGTAAGACTGTCTCCATTATCAATAATTGCATCTTCAGGACAAATATTATAGCATAATTTACAATTAATACAAAAGTTTTGATCTATCTTATTAAATCCATCAATAATGACCTTTTTAGATAATGTAGATTTTTTAATTGCATCTACAGGACAATAAATTGCACATCTTTCACATAGTATACAATCATCAAGATTTACTTCAATTCCCTCTTTTTTAAGAATTATTGCATCTTCAGGACATACCTCTACACAAGTTCCACAGTTAATACATGTATCATTTGCTTTACCGTCCCATTTAACGAAATCATATACACGTGCATTCTGCTCACAGACAGATACACAATTACTACACAAAGTGCAATATCCCTCAAGATAGGAATCATTTTCAATATTGTTTATAACAATTCCATTACTATTAATATGTAAAGTAGAAACAGGACAACATTCTATAGACTTATTAAAATTATTTAATGTATCGAAGTCTTTTGAAATATCATACCTTAACTTACCGTCAACAATAACTAATGAATCAGTTTCTGATATATTTTCACATAATCCACAATTTAAACAGGAGACAATACTACCATTATTTTCTTGTTGTAACTTATTAACGGAAATTTTAAAGTCATCAAGAATTATAGCATCATTAGGACAGTTTTTAAGACAGTTTAAACATAATGAACAGGTATCATAGTTAACTATACCGTTTTTAATAGACTGAGTCGGACATACATCAGCACAGATATTACACTGATTACATAATCCCCTAGCTTTATCTACTGTTAGACGAATAGCATTTGTAGGACAGTAATATTCACATCTTCCGCATAAAATACAATCATCCAAATTAGTATTTACACATAATCTAGTTTTTGATTCAACAGCAGGACGGGTATGAGTTTCATATCTAGGAAGAGCCACATCCAATGATTTTAAATAACTTATCTGTTTATCCTTAATTAAATCAAAACCATCTACCCTACTATTATTTGGACAAATATCAGTACAAACACCACAACGTGCACAGATTCCTTTTACAACTCCATCCTCATCAATTTTAATATTATTTATAGGACAATTAAATTTACAAACACCACATCCATTACATTTTGCTCTATCGACTCCATAACCACCATATTTATTTTTATAGATAGCATGGTTAGGACAAGCACGATAACAAGCACCACAAGTAATACAACTAAAAGCTCTACCATTTATTAATCGTATAGCTTCAGTAGGACACTGTTTGATACATTCTCCCAAACCTTCACAATTATTTGTAGATAAAAACATAATATTAACTTCCATAAACTAAGAATTTTAATTTGTATTCCTTTTCCTTCCAAATATTAATTTTGATAAAACTAAAGCTATAGCAGCAGCTATAAATCCAGTTGAAAATGAAAAATCAGTATAATATGGGAATGCTCCTTCCAAACACCCAACCAATACCAATATTATAAACATTACAATAAGTGAAGAATTTGTAAAGTATTCAGTATACCTTAATCTAGATCCTATTACAAATCCAAATATTAAACCAAAAATTATTGGACCTAAATTTATCATTATTCTTCCTCCTTTTCTTCACTTAAAGATTTAAAACCTAAAAATACAATTACAATAGCAGTTAAACCAACAAATACCTTTAAACCTACTAATATATTGAAATAAGGTACAATTCCAGCATTTGTAACATCAGGATAATGGAATATGTTTACAATATTTGAGGGTACAATTGAATAGAAATCAGTACCTACATTGTATAGAAATGAACCTCCGAAATATAAACCAATAAGCCCAAGTACAATATAACCTAAAGCACCTATTGATTCAAAGGCAGTAATAAAATTCTCTGAAAGATTTATTGGAGAATCATCTAAACCAAATACCAATAAACAAAGGATAATTCCTCCAGCAATCATTGCTCCGCCCTGGAATCCTCCTCCAGGAGTAATATGACCACCCAATATTGTCAATATTCCTGCACAGATAAAAATCAATGAAGCAGGTAAAGCAAACATTTTAAGAATAGGACTGGTTTTTTTACTTGTCATCTTTACCCTCCTTAAGTCTTCCTTTACCAAATACTAAAAGAACAACTACAACTGCACATACCAATATTAAGGATTCACCTAATGTATCATAACCTCTCCAATCAAAAACAATTAAAGTAACCATATTAGGTTCTATTTGGGTTCCGAGGAAATTATAAACCTGACTAATTCCAGGTTGTATAATACCTTTAATGTTATAAAACACATCCAATAATGAAATTGAAAATAATAGGGTTGCTACAGAAGCTATAATATTTCTAATAGAGTTTGACATTATATACCACCCCAATAAATTATACTTACAATAATTCCTAAAGCAATAATACAATAAAACATCATTTTATCCATTGAATCATCTTGCTCAGAGAATAATTTAATACTAATTGGCAAATTAGTAAAGATTAACACTATAAGTATTAAAATTATTATAGCAGTTAAAATCACACTAATATGTCTAAGTAACAATGCAGATAATAATACTGATGAGATTAGAATCAATTCTGCAGCTATAGCACCTGAAACATTCTCATTATTTAAATGATTATTAGAGAATTTATCTTTTAATGAATTTATGAAGTCTTCATAAAAACTCATAGTAACCCTCCTATAAGTTCAGCAATAGGATTAGTAACTAATCCAGGATATAAACCTAAAACAATACAGATTATAAGTAACACTGCAACTGCAAACACCATAGATCTTGGAATTGTTTCATGTACAAATTCTAAATCAGTAGGTTGAGGTTTTAAATATATTGAATAGAAAGCCTTAACAAATACAAAGAATGTTGCAATACTTACAAGTATAGCTATTACAGAAATTTCAGGAAAACCTAAATTTAAAGCTGCTTCAATAATCATAAATTTACTTCTAAAACCATTAAATGGAGGTACTCCTGCCATTGCAAAACCACCAAGTAAGACCATGATTGCCATTGATTCATTTTTAGAAATCAATCCACCTAATTTTCTAGTATTAGAAGTGTTAGTTAAATAGACTACTGCACCTAATCCTATGAATAATAATGCAGTTACGATTAATTCATTAATACCTTGGAATAAACCTGCAGTAATTGAGAATCTAGAACCTAATCCAAATCCTAAACCAACAAAACCTAACTCACCAACAGATAGATATGCTATCATTCTTCTAAAATCTGTTTGCATAACAGCCATTGAAACTCCTAAAACCATTGCCATAATGGAAATCAAAAGTACTGCCCCTTTAAATAGATTTAATCTTCCAAATATCCTAAACATTACAACTGCAAATGCAACTAAAGTTAATAAACTCATACCTTGAAGTACAGAGGCTGCATAAGGTTCAGCTTTACTATAAATTGAGGATTTTATTACATGGAATGGTGGAAAACCTGATGCATAAAGCCATCCGAAGAATATTAATCCAAATGAGAATAATACAATAGGTCTTGTTTGTGGTGAGTGCATTAAACTAGTGTTAACAATATTTACAATATCAGTTATATTAACACTTCCAGCAATTGCAAGGAGTATAGCAATTCCTAAGAGTAATATAGGACCTCCAATAGAACCAATTATCATGTATTTTAAAGCAGTTTCATAATTATCTTCTGCTTTTGAGGCAATAATAATACCCGTTTGGATTAATGCTGCTATCTCAAAAAATACATACATATTAAATAGATCATCAGACATCATCATTGCAGATACTGAAGCAGTACCCATAAATACTAAGAATAAAAATGGTCCTGATGCCTTCTTCTCAGAATTTAAATATGCAAATATTGATAAGAAAACCACAATTCCCATCATGAATATAAAAACCTTTGAAAGGGAAGTGAAGTTATATGTAATTGCAGGATGTAGATTATATAAGCCTGTTGAGCTTATATAACTTGGTAAACCACTTATATTACTTAATGATAAAGGTTGATGACCACCGAAATAATGTAATCCATAACCTGTAATTAAAGTTAGAATTGGTAAAATAATTCCTACAATAAAAGCAATAACTTTTATCGTCTTATTGTTTTTTCCAAAGAGATTTAAAAGTAATGCTGCAATAATTGGAATAATTACAATTAAAGGGATCATTGCATTCATTCTTCATCACCCATATCAGTTTTATGATTTAAAATTTTACTAGTACTTAGACTACCATATTTTTTATAAAGAACCATAGCAAGTGCTAACATAACTGCTAAAGTACTAGCACCAATAACAATACTAGTTAATACTAAAGCCTGAGGTAATGGATATGCGGAATTTAAAGCAAACCAATTTGAATCCATACCAGGTAAGAAAATAGGAACAACTCCCCCTTCCTTATAACCTAAACAAATTATAAAAAGATTTACACCCTCTTCAATAAAGGAAAGACCTACAATCTTTTTAATTAAATTATCAATCAATATTGCTGCAAAAAGTCCAACAATGATTAAAGCTCCAGCAGTTAATAAAGCCAATAATTGTGTGTCCACTCCAATCATTCATCATCAACCCTTTTAGTTTTTTTAACAGCTAAAGCCAAGAATACTGGAATAATTGCCCCTCCAACAATAGCTTGAGTTAAAGCTACATCTGGAGCCAATAATATTTGATATAAGAAAGCGATCCCTACACCTGAAACACCAGTTAAAATCGCCACTTTCAATAAATCTGTTTGAACTAAAGCTAAAACAGATGCTACCAAAGTAGTAATGATTACCAATATTATTATTATAAGCTCAAACATGTTCATTATCCTCATTTTTGTTATTAATTTTATCTTCACTGTTATAATAAGCATTAGCAATTGCATGAGAAACAAATGGAGCAACTAAGAAATATAATAAAGCTAATAATAATTGATCTAAACCTAAAAATGCAATGATACAAGCTATATCCAATACACCGAAAATATGTAATCTAGCATAATCAACATTTTTCATATCATCATCACTTAATCTGATAATACCAATAGCGGCAATAACAACTAAAATAGCTGCTATTAATAGAAGAATAGCTTGAATACACTGAATAATAAAAGACATTTTCTAAGTCCTCCCTGCTACAACTGCATAACCTATAGTACCAACAACTCCTAAGAATATAATTGCTAAAGATATATCTTTACAGAAATTAATTGAAAATATATCACCTACAATAACAAGAATAACTCCAGTACATAATGCAAAAGCAGAACATCCAATTAAAGTATCTGAAATACTCCTTCTTGCAGTTAATCTAAGAGCAACTAACATCATAAATAAGAGTGCTGCAATTAAAATATATTCTGAAATTAGTAGTATATTCATCAATATCACACATAAAATAATAATTCTATAAAAAAAGACATTATTCTAACATTTCCTTAATATATGGTTCAAAAGGAATAACATCTTTAACATCTCTTGGAGCTATAATCGCTACTTTAATTATTTGACTTTCAGGATCTAAATCTACTGATAAGGTACCTGGAGTTAATGAAATACTATTCGCTAAAATTGTTTGAGAAACAGTCCTTTCTAATTCCGTGTGAATATCAATTACAACTGGATCTATATCTTTGTTAAACACTCTTTTAGATACATCACAGGTAGCTTTTATAATTTCATAAATTAAATCCAAGAAATAAAGTATCCCGTAATAAACTCTTCTTAAAAACATGAAAAAAGCCCCAACTTTTAATAAATAAAATCTTTTCATGAAGATTTATTAAACCACTCTTTTTGAAAATCTCATGAATACATTAAAATATATCATGATTATTTATTATAAATCTTTTCATTTAATTATCAATATAAAATCTAAAAATTTTAAATAAAATCAAAAAATATTAAAAAATAAATTAATAATTAAAATTTTAATAAAAATAAACTAAAAAAATAGAAAATAAAATAAAAAATGTTCAGAATATGAGATTATAGAATTTTATAACAAATAATGATAAATCATAATTTTTGATTAAAAAATTTATAAAAAGTAATAAAAAACCATTATAAATTAATATTGCCAGTATTATTAGGATTATTAAAGAAACAATACCGAATTTTTTATAGAATTTTCTTCCAGATAAAGGATATAGAACTTTAACACCTGAAGATGTGAATGAATCCAATATTATATGAGAAAATAAACCTATAACTATTGAAAATAAAAGGACATAATCATTTAAATAAATGTTGGGAAATAAATAAAATAGTCCAGAGAAAATCAAAATAGATGGTAAGACCAATCTGTGATTTAGGGAAAATATGCTTACCAATATTATAAAAATCAATATAGACAAGTAGTAGGAGTATTGATAATTCCCAAATAAACCTAAAGATAATAGGATACTTGAGCCTAACTTTATTATTGAAAATATTAAAGAGCTTAAAATTACAATACCCCATAGGGAATGGGTAAAACCCCTATGTGAGGAAAAATAAAAGATTAAACCTAAAATACATAATAAAATCCCCAAATAATAAGGTAGTTTAAGAATATACAATACAATGAAAATTAAAAGACCTGTGATAATCAGTTTATAAACATTATCTTTCCTAAATCTATGATCATTATCTGGAATATTTGAGCTAACTAAAGACAAATAAATAGCCAAAGGATTTTGAAAAAATAATAATCCTAAAACAATACCAAAGAAACTATGCAATTTATAAGAAGACATAAAATAACCAAGATACAATTAACTAATTAATTAATAAAAATATTAAATTATATTTAAATATAAATTAGCCTAGAGCATTTGAAAAGAAATAAATAATTAAATTATATTAAAAAAAGATAAAAATTTAAACATCTGAAGTAAGGAACGTTTATAAGAATTTGGAGCCATAAAACCAAATGGAGATACAACTTCACAGGTTACAGCAGGAATACCTATCTTATTACACTCATCCTCAAGTGCACCTTTATATAAAATTCCTGCATTATTATAATTAATTAATTGACATCCGACACCTGATGCTATATATTTACCTATTTCATAACTAAGCTTAGTTGGACGGGAAGATGAGAAAACTGATTCCCTACCGGGATTACTGTTTAAACTAGTGGAATGAAAATCACCAACAGCATCAATATTCTCAGAATCAACTATATTGTAGATTATATTTGAAATAGAACCTTCATCAAGTGTGGACCTGTTTAAATCAACACCATTAAAAGATCTTGAATTATTCATACTTGCATTAGGAGCCGCAAATGGGATTAAATAAACAGTACCATTAACTTCATTTGACAATAAATAATCGATTAGATACAGGCAAGCAAGTTGAGGAGGTAATTCATTACCATGTATACCTGCTACAATCATTACTTTAGGTCCACTGTTACCTATCTTAATTAAAGGAGTGCCCTTAATAGCAATGTTTAATAAATCCTTAAAGATATCATTTTTAGGAATTTTATTATAGAGAACTTGATTAGCAGAGATATAACCTCCAGAATTAATACAAGAATCAAGTAAACTAATATTACACTTTAATGATTCAAGAATATTATAATAGTTTTCTGAATAAACACCATCTGATTCCATTAGAAAAACTCCTAAAATAAAATAAAAATAAAAGAAATAAAATAAAAAACAATCTTTTTCCAAATAATAATTTCTAAAGGATATTATTTAAATTAACCTAAATGATTTTTTGTAATACAAAATCATATAAAAATAATAAAAAATAATGATTCAAAAAAATGATTATAAAAACTATATTTATATAATAAATAAAATAAATTATATTATCAGTATGAAACTATTTTTTTAATTTATAAAAAATTTATTTCAAATTATTACTAAATCTTATAAATATAATATTAGGTGATTTTATGGAAAAAGTAGTTCTTGCATTCAGTGGAGGATTAGATACTACTGTATGTGTAAAATTATTAGAAGAAAAATATAATTACGAAGTTATTACAGCATGTGTTGATGTTGGACAACCTAGAGAAGAAATCGAAAAATCCCAAAACTCTGCAGATAAATTAAACAACAGTAAACATTATATTATTGATGCTAAAGAAGAATTTGCTAACGATTATATATCAAGAGGCATTAAAGCTAATGCAGAATATGAAGGTTATCCATTAAGTACTGCTCTTGCAAGACCTTTAATTGCTATGAAAATTATTGAGGTTGCTAAAAAAGAAGGAGCAACTGCAATTGCACATGGTTGTACTGGAAAAGGTAATGATCAATTCAGATTTGAAGCTATAATTAACTCAATGAGTGATTTAAAAGTTATTGCTCCTATCAGAGAATTAAACCTAACTAGAACTGAAGAGGTTGCATATGCTAAAAAACACAACCTTCCTTTAAAGAACGATAAAATCTACAGTATCGATATTAATATCTGGGGAAGATCCATTGAAGGAGGAGACCTTGAAGATCCATCAATTGAACCACCTGAAGAGATATATGAATGGACCAAATCTCCTGAAGATGCATTAGACACACCTCAAAAAGTTGCAATTGAATTTGAAGAAGGAATACCTATTGCAATAAATGGGGAAATGATGCCTTTAGTAGACATTATTAGAAAAGCTAATGAAATAGCTGGAGCTTGTGGTGTTGGTAGAGTAGACAGTATTGAAAACAGAATGGTTGGATTTAAAAGTAGGGAAACCTATGAAGTACCTGGTGCAAAATTAATAATTGCTGCACACAAAGCTTTAGAGGAATTAGTTTTAACTGTAAGTGAATTAAGATTTGCTGAACTTATGAGTACAATATATGCAGATCTCGTCTACAGGGCTATGTGGCAAGAACCTTTAAGAGATGATCTTGACCAAGCAATTGATGAAATGCAAAGAAGGGTTAGTGGTAAAGTAGTTATGAAATTATATAAAGGTAATATTGAACCATTAACTAGAGAATCTCCATTCAGTTTACACAGTATTGAACAAATCACCTTTGAAGATAAAGAAAACGATCAAAAAGACTTTGAAGGTATGATCAAATACCATAATGTACAAGGTGCAAACTATCAAAAACTTAATATGTAGTTTTTACTACATTAGCTTTTTTTATTTTTTTAAAATCTATAATAAAATTACATAATAATATTTTTTACTAAACATTAAATGAATTCTTTATTTTAATTAAACTAAGTTATTCAATGAATATTTTAAGATTATCAATATTAATAAAGAAATATTCAAAACCTTAAAGATTCAATTAAACTTTTTTTAGGTATTTAAATAATAATTAAAAATATCTAATTATAATTTAGATTTAATAAATTTAGATATTAACTAATAATTAGAGATATTTAACTACATTCCAAGAGCTTATTAAACTATTTTTTAATTATAAAGCTTAAATAATTATTCACATAAGACGATTTACCCTAAGAATAATACTATTCCTTAAAACTTTTTTAAACATGAAAAAATTTAATAATTCCAATGATATAAAGAAATACAATTAATGTTAGGTTGATTTAAATGAGTTATAATGAAAAAATTGATAAATTAAAAGAAATAGTTGATAATTCAAATAATATTGTATTTTTTGGTGGAGCAGGAGTGTCAACTGAAAGTGGAATACCTGATTTTAGAAGTAATAATGGAATATATAATACCAAAACAGAATATGGAGTATCTCCAGAAGAGATAATATCACATAGTTATTTTATTAAAAATCCAGAAAAATTCTATGATTATTACAGGAAAAATCTAATTTTTCAAGATGCAAAACCAAACAATTGCCATATAGGACTTAAAAAACTAGAAGATTTAGGCAAATTGCAGGCAATTATTACCCAAAACATTGATGGCTTACATCAAAAAGCAGGTAGTGAAAATGTGTTGGAACTTCATGGCAGCATATATAGAAACTTCTGTATGAAATGTGGAAGACCATATCTAATTGACGATGTTGTAAACTGTGAGGGTATTCCAAGATGTAAATGTGGTGGAATGATTAAACCTGATGTAGTATTATACGAGGAACCTTTAAATCAGGTTATATTAAGTTTTGCCGTTGACTATATTAGCACATGTGATACATTAATTGTTGGTGGAACCTCTCTAGTGGTAAATCCTGCTGCAACATTAATACAATATTTTAAAGGAAAAAATTTAGTTATAATAAATAAGGATGAAACCCCTTATGACAGGCAGGCAGATATTTTAATAAAAGATAATATAGGAGACGTCTTTAAAGAGCTAATGGATTTATAATATTAGATTAATTTAAAGTAAATACCAATTAATAAATAATTTATTTTTTATTAAAACCAGAACTATTTTTTTAAAGTAAAATCCAATGATTCTCCTTCAAGCTCCACTCTATCCAGACCATTATGAGACTTATAAACCAATATCTCCACACCTTTTTTATATGCTTCATTTAAGTTCCCTGCAAAATCAGGATCATTTTCCCAATTAGGTCTGAAGTAATCTGCTGCAGGATGTTGAATCAAAAAGAACACGACTGTTCTATGACCTTCCTCCCTGAGTTTAATTAACTCTCTTAAATGTTTGCTGCCCCGTTCCGTTGGTGCATCGGGAAACTGTGCCAAACCATCTTTAATTAGAGTTACACCTTTTACCTCACAGTAACAATCTTCCATTATCT
>JBJEIL010000064.1:0-10783 GCA_051876995.1 Methanobrevibacter sp.
GAGCTGGAGAAAAAAGAAGAAAAACAATGAGAGGAAACACTATATCTGATGATATTGTTCAAATCAACACTATTGTTTTAAGTCGCGGTTCAAAATCTTTAAGTGATATCTTAGGATCTGATGAAGAAGATGAAGAATAGTTATACTATTCTTAATTTAAATTTTTTATGAATTTTATAATTTTTAAGTAAGGTGTAATCTGTGAAAGTACAGGCTGATGTAAATATAGGTTTAGTTGGACATGTAGATCATGGTAAAACTACACTCACAAAAGCTTTATCTGGAGTATGGACTGATACACACAGTGAAGAAACTAAAAGAGGTATCTCTATCCGTTTAGGTTATGCAGATATTGAGTTTAGAAAATGTCCTGTTTGTGATGAACCTCAGTGTTATACTACAAAAGAAGTATGTGAACATTGTGGTAATAAAACTGATGTAATTAAGAAAATTTCATTTGTAGATGCTCCGGGACACGAGACTTTAATGGCTACAATGTTATCTGGTGCTGCAATAATGGATGGTGCAGTTTTAGTAATTGCTGCAAATGAACATTGTCCACAACCACAAACTAAAGAGCATCTAATGGCTCTTGATGTAATTGGTGTAAAGGATGTTATTGTAGTTCAAAACAAAATAGATATTGTTTCTAAAGAAAGAGCTATTGAAAGTTATAAGGAAATTAAGGAGTTTGTAAAAGGTACCTGTGCCGAAGATGCCCCTATAATACCTGTATCTGCTCAACAAGGTGCAAATATTGATATTTTAATTGAAGCTATTGATAAAAATATTAAAACACCTAGAAGAAGTGTTAGAAAATCTCCATTAATGTATGTAGCTCGTTCATTTGATATTAATAAACCTGGTTCTTCACCTGATAAAATTAAAGGTGGAGTTATTGGTGGTACATTAGTACAAGGAACTCTTCATTTGGGAGATACAATTGAGGTAAGACCTGGTGTTGACGCTAGTTCTGATAAAGATAAAAATTCAAATTGGATTCCACTTAAATCAGAGATTATTGGTTTAGAGGCGGGAGGTCAACAAGTTGAAAAAGTTACTCCTGGTGGATTAGTAGGTGTTGCTACTAAACTTGATCCATCTCTTACTAAAGCTGATTCTTTAAGTGGTTCTGTTGCAGGTAAAGAAGATAAATTGCCTCCAGTTTTATTCAATTTTGAGATGGATGTAAATCTTTTAGAACGTGTTGTTGGTACTAAAGAAGAGAGAGAAGTTTCACCAATTAAACTTAAAGAACTTTTAATGATTAATTGTGGTACAACTACTACTATTGGTGTAGTAACTTCACTTAAAGGTGGATTAGTTGGTGTTAAATTGAAATTACCTATTTGTGCTGATAAAGATACAAGAGTAGCTTTAAGCCGTAGAGTCGGTGCTCGTTGGAGATTAATAGGTTTTGGTATTATAAAATAGATTATTTTATTAAATTTTTTAATAATATTTATTAATAATTAATCGATTTAATAAGTAATTTTTCTTTTAATAGATTTTCTAGAAGGCATTAAATGGTAAATGAGGTTGTAATTGATACAAATTTTTTCATGGCTCCGTTTCAATTTAATATTGATATAATTGAAGAGCTTAAAAAAGTTTTACCATCTTATACATTAACCACTCCTAAATTTGTAGTAAGTGAGTTGGAAGGATTGAAGAATAATAAGAATAAAACTATTAGAACCGAAGCGTCTTTAGCTTTAAAAATAGCTCAATCTGATGATGTTGAAATAATGGATGTTTCAACAAAAAAAGGAGAAACAGTTGATGATGCACTTCTTAGAATCTCTGATTCCAGAATTCTTGCAACAAATGATGTTGAATTAAAGAATCGTGCAAAAGATAAATCTATTAAGGTTGCATATATCCGTCAAAAGCGATATATTCAAGTGGAATAATTGACTATTAATCGTTTTAATAAGTATTTTTAATAAATTCAATTAAAATTATATTATTAATTATTTCTAAAATTAATAAATTGAATTCTTAATATTTTAAATATCGTTAAAAATAAATATAATATTAAATTATATATTTTATTAGAATTTTTTATTAACTTATAAATTATTTAATTTTTGATAAAAATATGAGGGATTATTTTGTATTATACGACTAAAATTGAGGATACAGTAAGGATAGCTCCTTATAAATTTAAATATCCTTTAAAAGATGTAGCAATTGATACTCTTAATGAAGCTTATATTGGTCAACTTGATAAAAAATTAGGTTTACTTGTTTGTGTTTATGAAATCGATGAAATTAGTGAAGGTCAATTAGTTATAGGTGATGGAGCTACTTATCATCATGTAACATTCTCTGCTATATTTTATAAACCTGAACAACAGGAAATTGTACTTGGTCAAGTTATAGAAATAGCTGAGTTTGGAGCATTTGTTAGGATTGGACCTATGGATGGTTTAGTCCATGTTTCACAAGTAACCGATGATTATATTAACTATGATCCTAAGAATGTTGCACTTGTTGCAAGTGAATCCAGTAAAGTCCTTGGAGAGGATGATTTGGTTAGGGCTAGAATTGTTGCTTTAAGTCTTAAATCTAAATCTGCAAGGGATAATAGAATTGGTCTTACAATGAGACAACCAGGTTTAGGTAAATTAGAATGGATAGAAGAGGATAAAAGGAAGAATAAAAAATGACTGAAAAAGCATGTCCAAAATGTAAAAGGATAACTCATAATGATATTTGTCCAGTATGTCCCGGTAAGGTAGCTACTTCAGACAATTGGAGTGGTCTTTTAATAGTTCTTAATCCAGATAATTCTAAAGTTGCTGAAGAATTGGATATTACATTACCTGGTGAGTATGCGTTAAGGGTTAAATAGACTTTAAAATTTATTTTTTGTTTTTTTATTATTCTAAAATTAACTTTATGATTAAGAAATTACTCATATGAAATTTAAAATATAAATAATTTATAAATAATATTTATTAGGTAAGGGTTAAATTGTTACAAATTACTACTAAATTAATTCAGGAATTAAAAGATCCTTTAGGGGAGTTATATCCTAATTTTGAGGATGCATTAGAGGATATCAAAGCTTCTAAATTCTTAATTTCTGCTGGAGATTGTACTTTAAATAACCTTATTTCTCATAATATTTATCCTGATGTAGGGATAATTGATAATCGTATTCAAAGAAAGGATCACGATTCTATAATAAATTATACTGATAATATTTTAACAGCAGTAAATCCTGCTGGAACTATAACCGATGATCTATGGGAAACCATAGAGTTTGCTATAAAACAATCAATTGAAAATAATACCAGATATATTATTGATGTTGATGGGGAAGAAGATCTTGCAGTTCTTCCTATAATTGCATTAGCTCCAGAATATACTACTGTATTATATGGACAGCCTAATGAAGGTTTAGTTTTATTAAATGCTGGTGATTTAAAAGAGAAAGGTGAGAAATTTATCAGTGATTTTAATGAGATATGATCTCTTAAATCCATTTGCTCTAATGATAAATTAGCTAACCTTAAAATTAACTGTGAGGGTTAACTATGGAAATAGAAATTATTGAAGATAAAGAAAATAAAATTTTTAACAGAAAAGAAATTAAATTTTATATTAATTATGAAGGAGAACCTACTCCTAAAATAATTGATGTTAAAAATAGATTAGTTGCTCAACTTGATTCACAAAAAGATTTAGTTGTTGTAGACACTATTGATCCATATTATGGTGAACCTAGAGCTTTAGGTTATGCAAAAGTATATGCTACAAAAGAAGATGTGGATTATATTGAAACCGAAAGTGTTTTACTTAAAAACACTGAACCTGCTGAAGAACCTGAAGAAGAGGAAGAAGAATAAGTGGAGGCTTTTTGATGAAAGTATCTAGTTTATATGAAGTAAAAGATGATAAATTAGAAAGAAAAAATCCAGTATGTCCTCGTTGCGGTGGGGGAGTCTTTATGGCTGACCACGGCGACAGATATGCATGTGGTAAATGCGGATATACTGAAATGAAAAACAAAGATTAAGTATTTTACTTAACCTTTTTTCTATTTTATTTAATTTTAGAGTTTTATTGTTTAATGCCCTTTAACTTCTTTTTTAGTTTTATTTTAAATTTATTTAGTTTTTAGCATTTCTTTTAATGTTTTATAAAATTCGTTCTGTTTTTTTATATTTATTCTTTAATTATATCTTTTTTTATTGATTGGTTTTTTTTTAAGGTTTATTGTTTATAATCCTTTTTAATTTTTGACGGTACTTTTTTTAATATTATAATAATTTAGCTTTGTTTTAGAATTTGTTTAGATAGTTTAATAAATAGCTTAAATTCTTTTAGTAATTTTAAGTTTCAAATTCCATCTATTCCTCTAATTTTAATTAAAACTTTCTAGAATTATTGGTATAATTGAATTAATTAATTAATTAATTATTTATATTTATTTTACAAATATTATATTATTATGATTTAGATTATTTTTTATCATTAAAATTATTAGGTGAGGCTTTTGATTTTACGTAGTGGAAGATTAGATAAAGAGATGACTGATGAAGCAGCTGAATTTACTTCATCACTTGAAGCTGATAAGGAAATTTTTTATGCAGATATTAAATGTAATTATGCACATACTTTAATGTTAAAAGAAGAGAAGATTATTGATGAGAATATTGCAGATGATATTCTTCATGCTCTTTTAAAACTTAAAGAGGAAGGTTATTCCGTATTAAACTTTGATCCGTCTGTTGAAGATATACATATGGCAATTGAAAATTATGTAACAGATATTGTTGGTCCGAATGCTGGATTTATGCATACAGCAAAATCAAGAAATGATCAGGTTGCAACTGATATAAGACTTGTAACCCGTGAAAAAATAAAGGATATTCAAAATGATATTCTTGATTTTATGGAGGAATTAGTGGATATGGCTTCAAACTATAAGGAATCTGTATTTATTGGTTTCACTCATCTTCAACATGCACAGCCTATAACTATTGCTCATCATTTAATGGCCCATGTACAAGCTTTAAAGAGGGATTATGAAAGGTTATCAGATACTTATAAACGTGTAAATCTTAATCCTTTAGGTTCTGCGGCAATGACCACCACTAGTTTTCCGATAAATAGGGAACTTACAACGAAGCTATTGGGATTTGACGGATATCTTGAAAATTCCATGGACGGTGTTGCATCCAGGGACTTTGCAATAGAGGCAATATTTGATTTATCTTCATTATGCACTAATCTTTCAAAGATATGTGAGGAATTAATACTTTGGAGCACCTATGAATTTGGAGTTATTCAAATGGATGATGCATATTGTTCCACATCATCAATCATGCCTCAGAAGAAGAATCCTGACGTTGCAGAGGTTGCAAGAAGTAAGGCTACACGTGTTAACGGAGAACTTGTAACAGTTTTAACAATGCTTAAAGCATTACCATATACCTATAATAGGGATCTTCAGGAAATTACACCTCATTTATGGTATAGTTTTGAACAATCTAAAGCTGTTTTAAGTATTGTATCTAAAATGCTTTTATCTGTTAAATTCAATGAGGATAGATGTTTGGAACTTGCAGGCAAGAATTTTGCAACTGCTACTGATTTGGCTGATATTATGGTAAGGGAGCGAAAAATACCATTTAGAACAGCTCATAAAATAGTTGGAAGAGTGGTAAACGAGGCAACTGCACAGGGAATGGAAGCAACAGATGTTACAAGTGATTTTGTAGATAATATTGCAGAGGAACTTGGTTTTGATAAATTAAATCTTCCTGAGAATCTTGTAAATAATGCATTAAATCCTCTTGAAAATGTTAAAATGAGACAAGTTCCAGGTGGTCCTTCTCCTGAAATGGTTACCCTTGCAATGGACAATATTAAAAAGTTTATAAAAGAAGAAAAATCTAATTAATCTAATAGATTTTTTTTTAATTTAATTGTTTTATTGAAATTTACATTCCTATAATATCGGGGTAACTTTAATTTTTAGAATAGTATCTAAAATATCGTTCTATGGTTTATATTCCAAGATCTTCTAGTTTTTTATCGATTTCTTCATCAGTTAAATTGTCCTCTTCATCATCATCTTCCTCATCTTCCTTATGATTTAACATTTTAAGACGATTGAGTTCCGCTTCTTTCATGATTTCCTCTTTATTTTCTCTCCAATTATTTATTATTTCCTTTTCTAAATCGTCATCTGCCTCAATAACTGGTCCTGTATAATCACAGTTATAGCAAATCCATCTTGACCAGACTTGTGGAATAATCCACTTTACTTTACGTGAACCACATCTAGGACATATTTTCTTTTTCATAAAAATCGAAACTGTTTTTTATTAAGCCTTATAGGGGAATCGAACCCCTATTATTCGTTTACGAGACGAAGGTTTTACCATTAAAACTAATAAGGCACACTCAATATAATTTTTATTGGATTTAATATTTAATAATATATGTTTAATGTTAAAAAAATAATGGATTGGGTATTTATTTTATTTAATCTTATAAAAACTCCATATAAGGTCTAATGCCTCTCCAACTTCAAGGGCACCTGAACGTGTTTCCCTAAGTATTCTTTGGATAGAGTATTTTCTCATATGAGGATATTTTCTATGAACCTCATATAGAAGTGGACAGCCAAAGCCTTTAATCTCTTTAAAGTCATAGTCTTTCATTAGTTTCTTGCCCTCTATTTTACCACAGGATAATGATGCAGGTAGGTTTAATCGTTTAATACTATGATTATTATATAAGTTATCTGTGATGCATTGGCTACCTGTAGATAACATATCACCAAATATTACTATGGGGATATTGTTTTCTATAGAATAATCGAATATTGTAGATTCAATTTGTTTGGAGCATCTTCCACAGGGGTGGATTCTTCCAGAAAGACATTCTTTAATCAATTCGGAATAATCAATATCAATATATTTATGTTGAATACCTGTTTGATTGCAGATATTGTCAATATTGTTTCTAAATTGTTTTGGAAGTACAATAGTACCTGGATTGACACTAATTGCAATAGGGTTGAATCCTAAATATTGCGCTAAAACTAGTGAAAAACTACTATCCACACCACCGGATAATGCAACAACGGCTTTATGATTAGTATTGTCAATATTATCTAAATTATCTCTAAAATTTTCATTAAGATATTTTTCAAGGTTAAAGTAACTTAGATTTTCTAGCTTATATTGAATCGTGTTTTTAAGATTTTCAATTGGAATGTATAAATCATCTTCCTTGTTTAAGGTATTTTGAAATCTCCTAACTTTATCAAGTGATAGTTTTAATCTATATTCCTTTTGCATAAAATCTGTATAACTTTCTACATGGATACTGTTAATGTCTAAATCTTCTTTTAGTCTTCCTACAATCCATCCCCCTTTGCCAATTATTGCAGATTTATCAGGTCTATCCATTCCAATAATCCATAGTTCATTAAGGCCCTCATCATAACGGATCTCTTTAATATTTATATCTGCCTCTTTATGGTCGATTTCTTTAAATATTCTGTTAATGTTTTCAAGAATAATGTCTTCTGTTATTTTCATTTTACACCATTTTATCTAATTTTTTATAAGTGTTTTTATTAAATTTACTATATTTAGTTTTGATTCAATTAATTAATAAATCTTATTTTATAACTTTTCCTCTTGTTTTGTTTAAATATAAATTATTTTTAAAAACTCAATTTCATTGTTCTATAACTTAAACAAGTAATTGATTTTTATGTTTATTAATAAATAATCCTATTCTGTCTGTCTGTTCTATTTTAAAAACTATTTAATTAGTTATTATAAAAATTATAAGTTATAAGTTTTTTAAAAAAACTAAACTTTATATATAGGTGAATTATATAATATTATTTAATAGAAATATATTATTTTTTTAAAATATATAGGATACTGATGAATGTAATAATTTTAATAAATATGGTCGATAAAAATGGCAAAATTCTTAGGAATATTAGGAGATAATGAGGGAGAACCTACAGATCGTTATAATCCTAGATTCATTGAGGATAACATTAAGATAGGAGTCAATTATAAAAGATTTTCAAAATCACCTGTAATAGGTAGAAATCCTTTTATAAGATCAAATTCTGTTATCTATAATGATGTAGTTATTGGTGATGATTTTAGAACAGGCCACAATGTTTTAATCAGAGAGAATACTACAATTGGTGATGATGTTCTTGTTGGAACAAATACAGTTATTGAGGGAAACTGTGTTTTAGGAAATAATATAAGTATACAGTCTAATGTATATATTCCATCAAATAGTATAATAGAAGATAATGTGTTTATTGGTCCATGTACTTGTTTTACTAATGATAGATATCCGGTTAGAGTGGATTATGAATTAAAAGGACCTCAAATAAGAAGAGGGGCTTCTATAGGAGGAAATTCAACATTCTTATCTAATTTAGAGATAGGGGAAGGGGCTATAGTTGCTGCAGGAGCAGTTGTAACTAGAAGTGTTCCTCCATATTATTTAGCTATAGGTACACCTGCTAAAATCAAACCATTACCAGCTTCACTTAGGGTTCCAAATATGATTTAGTTTAAAAACTTTTTTTTAATTAGTTTTTCACTTTTTTTATTTTACTTATCTAGATTTTTATTTTAACATTTTTTTAATTAGTTTTTTACTTTTTTTTTTTATTTTGTTATTTAATTAGTTTTAATTTAATCATGTTTTTTAGATTCGGATCCACATTTTTTTACTTATTTTACTTTCTTATATTATTTCAATTTGATTGAATTTATTTTATAACCTTTATATTTTGGATATTTTTTTAATTTTGTTTATACTGGTTTATTTTTATTTTTTCCATATTATCATTCTTTAAATCCATATTTACTAAACATTTAAATAATATAAAAATGATAATTTAATTTTAATATTATACTTATTCTTAATTAATTTTTAATTACTACAATTTTATTAAGGAGAATCATTATGATTGTTAAAGATTGGTGTGTTTACTGTGGTGAATGTGCAGGTGTATGTCCTAGAAATTTAATCACAGTTAGAGAGACAAATTTAGAATTTAAAACTGATGAATGTAAAGAATGTAGTACATGTGTTGATGCATGTCCAATTAATGCTTTAGAACAAGAATAGGTGATAAAATGATTGAAACTGATGTATTAGTAGTTGGAGCAGGTCCTGCTGGTTCTACAGCAGCTAAACATGCAGCATTAGGTGGGGCTAAAGTAATTTTAATGGATAAAAAATCTGAAATTGGAGCACCAAAAAGATGTGCTGAAGGGGTTTCAAAAAAAGGTCTTAAAAAGTTAGGCGTTGAACCTAATCCTAGATTTGTTGCTAAAGAATTAGATGGTGTAAGACTCGTATCACCAGATAATACTAGTGTATGGATGACTTCTGAAGAGATTGAACTTCCTGAAGCAGGTTATATATTGGAAAGGAAAGTCTTTGATAAATTTATGGCTATGGATGCTGCAAGGGCTGGAGCAGAAATTAAAATTAAAACATTAGCAAAAGGAGTTACTAAAACCGACGATGGTTATATTGTAAGCTGTGAACAATATGGTAAGGATATTGATATTAAAGCTAAAATTATCATTGCAGCAGATGGACCAGAATCTCATATAGGAAGATGGGCAGGATTAAAAACCGCTCAAAAAGCAGTAAATATGGAATCCGGAGTTCAATATGAAATGTGTAATCTTCACTTTGAAAGACCTGGGGTAATTGAATTTTATTTTGGAACCTGTGCTCCTGGAGGATATGTTTGGGTTTTCCCTAAAGGTGATGATATAGCAAATGTGGGTCTTGCAATACTTGCACCTCATGCAGATAAAATTAACCCAGGTAAAACTGCGAAGGAATATTTAGATGATTGGATAGCAACCAGCCCAATCACAAAAGACGCTCAAGCTGTAGAATTAAATGTAGGTGGAGATCCTGTTGGTGGAATGCCTAAAAAAATCTATGATGATAATATAATGGTTTGTGGAGATGCAGCTGGTCAAGTTAATCCTTTAACTGGTGGAGGAATTATTAGTGGTATGACAGGTGGTATGTATGCTGGTCAAGTAGCTGCTGAAGCTATTAAAGAAGGGGATTGTTCTGCTAAATTCCTTAAAAAATATGATAAATTAGTTAGGGATGATATTGGAGATGAAATCAAGAAATATGCTGTGGTTCAAGATTATATGCTTGGTTTAAAAGATGAGGATCTTGATAAGATAGCACATGAATTTGTGGATGTTGATTTCTCAAAAGTTTCTACAACACAACTTGTAAAAGCTTTGATTAAAGTATCACCTTCAGCTGCTTTAAAATTAGGTAAATACTTCTTATAGATTTTTTACCTTTTTTATTTTTTTATTATTTTATATTGTTTAATTATTTTTTATTTTATTCTGCTATTGTATATTTTTTTTAATGTTTATGTTCTATTTTTAGCTATTTTCCCTTATTGTTACTTTAAAGTTACTTATTAATTTAAATATCCTTAAATTAAATTATATAATATAGTTTATTACTTTAATATTGTATGGAGAAATGTTAAAATGTTTAAAATGAATTCATGGACAAAAAAAGATAATTATTACAATCCTAAAAACTTTAAAAAATTTATGAATGCTTCAAATATCAATGCTGTATCTACTGCTTGTGGTTCTGAAGTTGATACTGCTTGTGGTTCTGAGGTTTTTGCTGCTTGTGGTAGTGAGGTAAATACTGCTTGTGGTTCTGAGGTTTTTGCTGCTTGTGGTAGTGAGGTAAATACTGC
>JBJEIL010000065.1:0-2453 GCA_051876995.1 Methanobrevibacter sp.
TTTAAATCTAATTGATTTTAATTTATTTTTAAAATTAGAATATAATTGGCCATTGTTAATATTGAATTTTATTGTAAATTATTTTTATAATAATTGATCTTTCTTTATAAATCTGTCAATATTAAACTATATTGTGGAATTTATAATTCATTTTAAAGTATGGTTTCAACTGTAAATATTGGTTTTTTAATTAAAAATACACTTATGGTTTTATTCTAATTTAAACCCCTTTTTCAAGTGTAAAATTTATTTCTGCGGAATCTAATTGTTTATTTCCAATTTCACCATTGTTCTTTAATTGATTTTTTTCATATTTTCAGATTATGTTTTTGTCTATCTTTTTAGGTTTTTTCTATATGGCTTGTATTTTTATTAAATTTTTATCTATTTTCGTATAATTTCCACTGGTTATGTGATTTTATTTACAAAGTTCTTTAATCTCTAATTTTTATAATGAATATCTGTTTTTTAAAAAATTCCTGTTTTGTTCAATAATTGCCTAAATATGCCTTTTTAAAAGTCATATGCTTTTTAATTACATTTATTAAATGTTTACACTTGAAACTTATCTTTTAATATTTTAATTAAATGTTTTCAACTTTGGTATTTTTAATTTTTAATTTAATATTTCAATTAGCCTATTTGGAATTTTCTTTTTCGGATTTATATTTCAGTTAGTTTTCAACTTTAAATCTTTTTTAGATTAATACTTAATCGGTTTAGTTAGAAACCTCCTTTTGACTTAATATTTCAGTTAATTCCGATTTTAAAATTTTTTAAACTATTTAAATTTCATATTGTCAAGACCTATTTTGCATATTTATATTAATAATAAATTATTAAAATGAGATTGAATAAAAGATTATTTTTATCAGCTTGGATTTTTATTAAGAAAATATTTAAAAATGTTAGTGTGGTGTTATAATACCGGTTGAGGATAAACCTAATAATGAGGATTTAAGTAAAAACAAGGATGAATATTTTGACGATGAAAGGGAAAATAGTTCTTTTTTCCGTTCTTTAGCAGGTCTTGTAACATTTTCAACCATTATACCTTTAGGTGTATATACCTCAATAGAATCAGTTGTAAGTTTAACCTGGCTATGGCCATTACTTAATGCTTTTATAGGTCTTTTAGGTGTAATAATTGCATATTTCCTTTTATACTACATACACCTTTCAAGCCCTCTTATAGCGATTATTGTATATGCGTTCTTTTTAATTATAATGGGATATAATCATCTTGATGGTCTTTTGGATTTTGCAGATGGGGTAATGGTACATGGTGGTTATGATAAGAAAATTAGTGTAATGAGAGATCCGATTGTTGGTACTGGAGGTATTGCTACATTTGCCATAGTTTCTTTAATGACTGTTGCAGCATTAATCAGTATTATTAATTATCAGGCTTTATGGGCAATACTTATTGGAGAGATGTCTGCTAAAATTGCTTTATGTACTGTTTGTGTAAGTTCTAAACCATCAAACTCTGGTATTGGTAAATATTTTGTTGAGAATATGCCTATTCCAAATTATGTTGCATCCTTATTAATAGGATTTATTATAGGATACTATTTACTTGGATATATTGGTGTTTTCGGTGTAATTGGTGGAATGTTTGGTGGTGGAATGGTCTCTCTAATTGCAAAACGTAATTTTGGTGTTGCAACTGGTGATGTGTTAGGTGCATCTAATGAGATTGGAAGACTTTTCTCATTATTGTTCTTGGTAATTGGATTAAGTCTATTTTAATTAATTTCCAATTTTATTTTCAATTCCTTTTTTTTTAATTCTTTACTTTATTAGCATTGTTTTTTATTTAAATTCTTTTTTAACTTATTTTATTGGGTATTTTTATTATTTGAATTATTTTTTTAGTTTTTTAGTTTATTAGCTGTTGTTTTCTATTCAAATTCTTTTTATAAGTTAGTTTTATCAGATACTGTTTATTTGTTGGAATTTTTTAGAATATTGTTAAACTCCTCTAGATTGAAGGAATTCTCTTTATTTTTGGATGTTATATACTTTTTAACATATGGTTTGTTGGTTTTGGATGTTTCTAAATCAGTTAGATAATCTAGAAAATTGTTGATTTCATAAATAATCTTAATTATTTCCTCTCTGGAATTAGGATATTCAAGTTTTAAAAAGGGAATATTCTCCTTTCTAATCAGATGTTCCATTAAACGTCTTGTGTTCACACATCCATTTCCGCCAAACAGAATTAATTCATTTAATGTATTATACATGTGATTATTGCTATTTCCACTTAACATGATGGCCGCATCGGCCTCCTCAATGATGGGGCCATGTACAGACATTCTTCCAAGGACACCTGAAGGCAATTCTATTCCACTATATCTTATGCCTCTGGCAGGTTTTAAATCAGGCATATAATCTATGGATTTTTCAGAGCTTTTGTTGAGATTCCCTTTTTTAATTTCTTTATTCTG
>JBJEIL010000066.1:0-10762 GCA_051876995.1 Methanobrevibacter sp.
TCCGCTGCTTCCAATTGTTCACTGCTTTATTTTCTATGTCAGTCTTTCGATGATTTGAAAGTTTGTGTGCTTATTTATTTGTATTTAGATGGAAAATTTTTATGTTTTTTATCTTCTCAATACTGTTATGGTTAAGTGTATACAGTTAGGGTGAAATTGTAGAGTTTTATATTGTTTTTATCATTTTTCATGTTCATAAATTTAGGCTTAGCGGTCATAGTGATAGGGCTACACCTGATCTCGTTTCGATCTCAGAAGTAAAGTCTGTTACGTTTTGTTTAGTACTGTGGAGATATCTACGGGAGTTTCATTTCGCTGCTAGCCTTTTTTTATAGATCATTGTATAACATTGTTATATTTATTATTCTTTTTTTTTAAAACTAATTAATATTAATATTATTCTTTTTTGGATTGATGTAAATTTTTAGAGATATATTTTATATTAAATTTTCTGATTTTAACTTATATCTTATAATTGGAAGTAAATCCATTAATTATATATACAATTTTTTAGAGATTTTATTATGTCGTATCATTTTAATAATTGTGAAAATTTCTATTTTCAAATGCTGTATAGATTGTTAAAATGACTTGTGCCTTAGGTCCTTCTATGAGAAAAGTTTTTACTGTCGATGATTAGAAGCAACCCAGCATTAGATAGGCTGCCTGTTTCGAGGGTTACTCGTGGAGGGAAGGGTAAACTACCTGTGAAGCATGAGAGTTAGTATACGGGCAAAATCTTTTTTGATAATAATTCTTTTCATTACTTATTTTCATTAATTATTAAAATTAGTGGTTTAATTTTGAATAATATGATTATTCAAACTTTTATCTTTTTTTTTTAAATTACCTTAACATTTGATTTGAAAAATTGTTAAAAAAAATAGTTTAGGGGATTTAGTCGTTTAGCATAAAATTTGTATTCTAATATTTGATATGTGAAAATTGTTAAAAAAATAGTTTAGGAAATTTAGTAATTTCCCATATATCTTAATATTGTAAATATTCCCATTATAAGACTTATTAAGAATCCTATAAATCCTAAAATTGGCATGTCTAAAATTTTCGGACCAACATTACTTAACATTACTAAAGAGGATCCTATAAGTAATGCTGAAATAATCAATGATAGGGATAATTTATTTGTGATTCTATCTAATTCATTAAGTTCTAGATTTATTTTTATTTCTCCCTCTTCTATCTTATATAATATTTTATTAACACGATTAGGCAGAATCTTTACCATATGTTCTAGTCCAAAAATATTTGATTTAAATATGTCCAATACCTTTGTTGGACTAAATTTTTTACTTATAATTCTTCTTGCTATTGGCTGAAGTACTGGAACCACATCAAACTCGGGATCTAATTTCTGTCCTGTTTCTTCAATCATTGCAATTCCACGTGCCATTAATACAAATTCATTTGGAAGCCTAACATTATACTTCCTCATTAAATTGATTAAATCCTCCATAGCACCCTTAATCTTACCAAGTTCTGCTCCGTAGTATACACTGAATAGATCATTTAGGTCTCTTTTCAATGATTTCAAATCCGTTTTTTCTGTAAGAATATCCATATAAAGTAACTGGTTAATTAAACCTTCAATGTTCTGTTCTGTGAAGAAAATCATTAGCTCGGCAAGGTTTTCCTTAAATTCTTTATCAAGTAAACCCATCATTCCTTCATCAATAAAACACACTACATTTCCGTCCATAATAAATATGTTTCCAGGATGGGGGTCTGCATGGAAGAATCCGTTAATGAATATTTGTTGGAAATAAGATTTTACTCCTCTATTTGCAATTAACTTTTTATTATATTTGGGATCATTACTATCAAAGACATTAGATAGTTTTTCACCTTTAATAAATTCCATTGTTAATATTTTTTTAGTACTATATTCTGGATATGATTTAGGAATATGTATTGTTTTATCATTTCTGAAATCATATTCTATTCTTTTCATATTCATTAGTTCCTGGTTGTAATTGATTTCTTTTTTAATAGATCTTTCAAATTCATCAATTATTCCAGGTAGATTATAAATCTTAAGTATGGATACTTTATCTACTTGCTTTGCAATAAATTTCATAATGTTTAAATCAGTTTGAATTAAATCTTCAAGTCCTTCTTTCTGAATCTTTATCGCTACCTCTTCACCTGTAGGTAAAGTTCCTTTATGTACTTGACCAATTGAAGCAGTTGCTATTGGTTTTTTGGAGAAACTTTTGAATAAATTAGGAATAGAATCATGTAATTCATTTTCAATCATATTCTGGATTTCGTCATAACTAACAGAAGGATTATCATCTTGCAATTTACTTAATTCATTAGCGATATCTTTTCCAACAATATCTGGTCTTGTACTTAATAGTTGACCTAATTTTATATAGGTAGTACCTAAATCTTGAAACATCAATCTTAAACGGGCAGGTATACTATCATCTAAAGCTTGTTCCGGATCTTCAGAGTCTGTTTTTTTAAATGGATTGTATTTGCTAAATCTGGATTGACCTAAAAGATAATCAAAACCATAATGTCTAAAGATAGTAACAATTTCATTAAATCTTGATAATGTTTTTCTATTTGTTCTAGTCCTAATTTTCATTAGATTAACTTTTGTTTTTGATATTATAAATATTAAATGTTTAATTTTATTTAAAAAATTTATTTCAATTTTTAAACATATTTAAAAATTTCTTCAATTTAATTTTCTATTATTAATAATAAAGATTATTTTTTAGTTTTCATTCATCTAGTTTATTATTGACTTTAAAAAAAGAGTATTTATCTAGGATTTAAATTATCAAGATTTATAAATCACTTTTATAATCTCAAATTTTTCAAATATTGGATTTTTTTTAGATTAAATGACATCTAAAATTAAAATATTATATATTTTAACTTGTCATGATTTTTAAAAAATTTTTATAATCAATTTTAATCAATCAATTAATTGATGTTAATTAAGTAGTGGGGTATTGATTATTTTTTTATTTTTTTATTTCTATTTTTATATTGAAAATATAAAGTAAATATCGAATTAAAACGTATAACACAATACATACTGCAATTATAATTTCAATATTATCTAAAATATCCAGCATATAAATCTTTGTTCCTAAATTAATAAAATAATGATTTACTGATGTTGTTGCAGTTGCACTTATAACAAATGGGAAGGTAAAACCTGCATAACTAGGATAAAAGGGTAATTTAAGACATCTAATTAGATTTATAAATGCAAATAAATATAAAATACATGCAATTATATATGTAAAAATTATTAGATTAATTGATTTTGGAATGTTTAATCTGGAATATTCTACTAAGATTATACTTGCCGGTGCAGTATAGATACATAGGAGAGGTTTAGTTGAATCAGGTATTGGTAATTTAATATATCTGTAGCTAACAATGAAAAACAATATAATAAAGCTTAACAAACCAAATATGAAAGTTCCGTAATTTATAAAGTTAAACTGGTTAAATTTAAAGCCCGTCATTGCAGCGATACCTATTCCTATATAAACAATAAAGGAACTAGTGGTTAAATCTTCTAATTTTCCATGAATGATATATTTTTTTGTAAATATTATAATTATTAATATATGTATTATCAATCCAATTAACCAGATATTTAAGGCCATATTGTTATTATAATTCAAAAAATATGTACTAAATGCCATAAGGCCCATAGATAATGTTCCGAAGGTACCTAATAATATGGGGCTATCTAAATTATTCTTAAAATCTTCTATATCATTTAAAGTTTGAATAAATAAGCCTAAGATTAAAATTACTCCAGTTGTTCCAAGTAAATATTTGGCAGTAATATTTATCTCTCCAAGAAGATTTCCAAGACTAACTAAAGCTAGAAAAACACCACATATTGGTATTGGTATTTTATTGAATTTATTCATTTCAAACCCCATTTCATCATTTCTTTACTATAAAATAAGTTTGAAATCATATTTAATTTTTATAGCTAGCTTTTAAGATATGTGTAAAGTGGTTTTTTAATCTTAATTTATTTTAATAAATCTTCTTTTTTTTAGGATTTTAATTTCATTTTATTAAACATGTTTATATCTGAATTTGGTTAATTGTTTTTGGGATGTTTTTATTTTATTAAAGTGGTTAAAAAATAGCATGAATCTTTAAAGTTATTTTCTATTAAAAAAGGATCATTTGTAAGTTTATATTAAAAAATAATAAAAATAGAAATTTTTTTAAAAAAAATAATAATAAATAATTTAAATTCGGTTATTATTCAAATGTTTCAATAGCATTTATTAATCTTTCGGCATAATCTTTTTTAGTTGATTGATTATATCCCTGGTTTACCTCAAAGATCATTGATTCATAACCTAAATTGCTAATAGGTTCTGTAACATATTTGGGACTTGTACCTGCTGTATATGTAGCATGTTTCTCAACACCTATCAGATTTGCTAATTTTGTTCCATCCTCTTCACCTTTACTATCTTCGGTGATAGGCAATAGGAATGTAGTGCTGTCATAGTAAACTTCCATCTCATGAACATCCATTACAAGTTTTGGATTGTACTGTTTTGTATCATTAACAATATAATCATTTGCAAGTAATTCTCCCATACGTCTATTTGTATTATAATCACTTACATTATACTTGGTTTGGTTGTGGTTGATTTTAACAAAATAAACTACATAATTTTTACTAAGGTTATTACTATCATTTCTTTCTTTTAATGTTTCATTAGTTGCATTATGTATTCCACTTTCCAGATCATGAACGCCTAATATAATTATAATTGTTTCATTTGATGATTTATTACCATAATAATATTTGCTAACCGTACCATTTTCATTTTCCCCAATTATTGATGGATCTTTAGCAGGCTTATTTGTAAATAAACTAGAAACAGATTCTGTGAAATTATTAACTCCTACAGTTTCCTTACTTGTATCATTTGAACTTTCTATACTACCTGCCACTACTACAATTACTGCAAATATTAAACATATTAGTATTATTATAATTATTAAATTATGGCTTTTCTTCATATTATCTCCGTTGGTTAGAAAAGTTTTATAATGATTTTTAATTAAATTAAAATCATTTTTTTTTTTAAAAAAAGGATTAATTGATTTTTATTAAATTAAGTTGGTTTAGATGTTTTTAATAAAATTTTTTTTAATTAATCTTTTCAATATCTAATTTTTTAATCTGTTTTTTCTGGATATTGTATAAATTTATTTTATAAAATCCTTTTAAAATTAAATATTTTTCATATAATTAAATTTTTTAATTAGATTGTTTAAATACTTTTTTATAATCCAAAAAAATACTATGTACATTTTTGTACAATAAAGATTTAAATAGTACTTTGTAGCAATATTATATATGGAAAGATTACTACTAAATAATTTGTTAAAATCTTCCTAAATCTATATTGAAATTCAATGTTTTTTAAAATAAAGTCATTGTTTTTTAATAGTTAATTTATTGTTTTAATTTGTAAATATTATATTTTTATTTAAAAATCTTAAAAATTTTAACTAATATTCTTAAAAAATAAGGTGGTACTATTTCAAAAAAAGAAATATATGATAAGATCAAATCTTTTATAGGAGAACCTCAATCATTTGATGTAAATATTGAATCCCCTTTTGTTCTTTTTAAAAATTTATATTATAATTATAATGATGCATTTTTACTTGAATCAATGGAAACTGATAGTGGACTTGCAAGATTTTCAATAGTGGGTTTTAATCCAATTGCAAAAATTAAAGCTCATGATAATCTAGTCACTGTTACAACTGATTATGAGGTTGTGGAATATGAATGTGAAAATCCATTCTTGGATTTAAAACAATTAACCAATTATGATTTTCCTGCTAAAGGATTTTATGGTGGTCTTTTAGGTTATGTCTCCTATGAATCCATAAAATATATTGAGGATGTTCCTACAAACAAAAGTTCTTATCCCGACTTTGAATTTGGTCTATTTTTGGATTGTGTAATCTATGATAGGATTAATAATAAATGTGAATATGTAACTTATAATAAAAATAGACTTGATTTGATTGATAGAATTTATAATGAAGTTCATACTAATGGAATTCTAGAATATAAAAAATTAAAAGATGATTTTACTAAAGAGGAATATGAAAATATTGTCTCTCAAGCTAAAAAGCAGATTACTGACGGGGAAATCTTTCAGGTTGTATTGTCCAATTCAGAAAATTTCATTTTAAAAGGTAGTAAATTACCATTATATGAACATCTAAGAAAAATCAATCCTTCCCCTTATATGTATCACATTAAACTAGGGGATAGGGAGATAATAGGTTCCTCTCCTGAAATGTTGATGAGACTTGAAGGGGGTATTCTTGAATCATATCCTATTGCAGGAACTCGTCCAAGAGGAAAGGATGAGAATGAGGATTTGGAACTTGAAAAATCTTTATTATCTGATGAGAAGGAACTTGCTGAACATTTGATGCTGGTGGATCTTTCACGTAATGATGTGGGAAAGGTTTCTAAAATTGGTACCGTAGATGTTCCAGAATTTGTTGAGATTAGAAAATTTTCACATGTACAACATATTGTATCACATGTTGTAGGTGAAATTCAGGAAGATAAGGATGCAATTGACGCTTTTATGAGTCTTTTCCCTGCGGGTACATTAAGTGGTGCTCCTAAAATAAGGGCAATGAATATTATAAATGAAAAGGAAAACTATGGAAGGGGTCCTTATGGTGGGGCAGTAGGATATTTCGGACTTAATGGTAATGCTGACTTTGCAATAACAATTAGAACATTAACAACTAATGAGGAAAGGGCAGAAATCCAAGCAGGTGCAGGAATCGTATATGATTCAATACCTGAAAATGAATATTTGGAATGTGCCCGTAAAAGACAGGCAATTGTACAGGCTCTAAAAGAAGCTGGAGAAAAAATGGAGGAATAGATATGATATTGATAATTGATAACTATGATTCTTTCACTTATAATCTTTATCAATTAATTGGTAAATTTAATAGTGATATTAAAGTTGTAAGAAATGATAAAATAACTTTAGAAGAGATTGAAGAGTTAAATCCTTCCCATATTATTATATCTCCAGGTCCTGGAAATCCTACTAATCCCGATGATTTCGGTATCTCTAGGGAGGTAATATTAAAAATGGAGGATACTCCTATTCTTGGAATCTGTCTTGGTCATCAAGGTATTTTTTATACATATGGGGGCAGTATAATAAAATCTAAACCGGTGCATGGTAAAAAAGATACAATTAAACATTCACAGTCCAGACTATTTGAGGGAGTGCCTGAGGAATTTGATATTATAAGATATCACTCATTGATATGTGACGATTCAACTATTCCATCTAATATTAAAGTCACGGCAAGAAATGGGGATAATATTATTATGGCAATAGAAGATGATGATAAGAAAATTTATGGTCTTCAATTTCATCCAGAGTCTATTGGAGCCCATTATTCTGATTTAATTATCCAAAATTTCTTAAAACTATAAGTTGTGATATTATGGGTGTAGTTGATGAGATTATCCTGAATAAAAAAGAAATTATTAAGAAAGAAAAGGATAAAAAATCTTTATTTGAAATTAAAAAAGAGGCAGAGGATAAAGTATCCACTAATAATAGTAGGTTTAGGTTTCTAAATGAGTTCAAAAAGAATGATTATACCAAAATTATCGCTGAATTCAAACCAGCTTCTCCATCTAAAGGACATATCAGTTCTGTAAAAGTTGAAGATGTAATGAATGTCTATAATCAGGTTAATGTAGATATGATCTCCTGTTTAACCGAGGAATCATACTTTAAAAGTAATCTTTCAAATCTTAAAAAAGCAGTAGAATCTACGGATAAACCAGTTTTAAGGAAAGATTTTGTAATAGACGAATACATGGTTTATGAGGCTGCTATTGCAGGTGCAAGTTGTATATTGCTTATTAGTAATGTTTGTCCTGATATGGAAAAATATATGGGAATTGCAAATGATCTGGGATTGGATACTTTGGTGGAATGTCATAGTAGGGAAGAAATTGAGGCTGCTAATGATTTAAATGCTCCAATTATTGGTATTAATAATCGTGATCTATCTAATTTTACCATTGATTTTAATACAACTAAGGATTTAGGGCAATATGTAAAATCTTATCTGGTATCAGAAAGTGGGGTTAATACTGTTGAGGATGGTAGACTTCTACAATCTTATGGCGCCGATGGATTACTTATTGGAACAGCTTTACTTAGGAATAAATCTATTGATGAAACTAAAGAATTTGTTTATAGTTTAAATAAAGGTTTAAACAGGTGTTAAAATGTCTTTAAAGATTAAAATCTGTGGTATTACTAATAAAGATGCTGTTGATAAGATTTCCACCTTGAATGTTGATCATATTGGTTTTATTAATATTGAAAGATCTAAGAGATATCTTGATTTAGAGGAGGTTATTGAACTTTCAAAAGATATGGATGATAAATATTATCCAACTTTAGTTTTAGATGATTCGAATCCCCAGGATATTTTAAAAAAAGTTAATAAATCACATATTAAAAGACTTCAATTTCACTCAAATATAAGTATTGATTCAATAGATGAGCTTCACAGTAAATTAGAAGATTTATTTATAATTAAAGTAATTGGAATAAAAGATGAAATTACAGATGAAATAATAAAAGATTTAAAGTTGTTTTCAAATCATGCCGATGGAATATTATTGGATTATATTAAAGATGGTTTAACTGGTGGAACAAATACTCATATTCCAATTGAAACAGCTTTAAAAGCAAGGGATATAGTAAAAGGTGAAAATCCAAACTGTGAAATTATACTTGCAGGTGGATTAAATTATGATTATTTGAAATCGATTCATGAAAACTTGGATAGTTTTGATGTGATTGATGTAAATAGCGGAGTTGAAGATAAACCTGGAGTTAAGAACGTTGATAAAATTGAAGATATTGTTAATTTAATTAAAAATAATTAATTTTCATTTAATATGTTTGATTATATATGCGATTTAAATATTAGAATTTTATTTTGAAAAATTGATTTTTATTCGACTATTATAAAAAAATTTTTATAGGTGTTATTTATGAAATATAATGGACGATTTGGTAAATATGGTGGAGTATATGCTCCTGAGTTGTTAATGCCAGCTATTGAAGAGTTAGAAGAGGGATTTTATAAATTTATGGAAGATGAAGAATTCCAAAAAGAATATCATAAGTATTTAAGAGAATTTGCAGGAAGACCTACTGGATTATATTATGCTGAGAATTTATCAAAAAAATTAGGATGTAAGATATATCTTAAAAGGGAGGATATGTTACATACAGGTGCTCATAAGATTAACAATACAATTGGTCAAGGTTTACTTGCAAAATATATGGGTAAAACAAGACTTATTGCAGAAACAGGTGCTGGTCAACATGGTATTGCAACTGCAGTAATTGGTGCAAAATTAGGTATGGATGTAACAGTTTATATGGGATCTAAGGATGTTGAAAGACAAAAAATGAATGTATTTAGAATGGAATTATCTGGTGCTGAAGTTGTTCCTGTAGATGCAGGTTCAAGAACATTAAAAGATGCTATTAATGAAGCATTTAGGGATTGGATTTCCAATGTGGAGAATACTCATTATTTAATCGGTACTACAATGGGTCCTCATCCATATCCTACTATTGTAAAATATTTCCAAAGTGTTATTGGAACTGAAGCCCGTAAACAAATATTGGAATTAGAAGGTAAACTTCCAGATACTGTTATTGCCTGTGTTGGTGGTGGAAGTAATGCAATGGGTATTTTCTCAGGATTTGTGGATGATGAATCCGTTGATTTAATTGGTGTAGAAGGTGGTGGAAAAGGTGCAGATACTGATGAAAACGCTTCAACCATTACCAATGGTACTGACGGTATTTTACATGGTTCATTGTCTAAAGTATTACAAACCGATGAAGGTCAAATAATAGAGGCAAGTTGTGTGTCTGCCGGCCTTGATTATCCTGGAGTAGGTCCTGAGCATGCATATTTGGATAGTGTCGGACGTGCACAATATGTATCAATTAATAATCAAGAAGCATTGGATGGATTTAGAACATTATGTGAAGTTGAAGGTATTATCCCTGCTCTTGAAAGTTCACATGCTGTTGCTTATGCAATTAAGTATGCAAAACAACCTGAAAATAAGGGTAAAACCATTATTGTTAATCTTTCAGGAAGAGGGGATAAAGATATGAATATTGTTGCTAAAGAATTAGGAGTTAAAGTAGATTAATTTTAGGTGAGACTATGGAAATGAAAAGATTTGATGAGATTTTTAAAGAGGCAAAAGCTAAAAATGAAGGTATATTTATTCCATTTATTGTAGTCGGTGATCCTGATTATGAAACTTCATTGGAAATTGGAAAGACTTTAGTTGATAGTGGAGCAGATGCTTTGGAGATAGGTTTTCCATTTACTGATCCTATTGCAGATGGAAAAACAGTTCAAGATGCAGATAACAGATCTTTTAAAGCAGGAACTACGGTGGAAGACTGCTTCAAATTTCTTGAAGAATTAAGAGATTATACTGATAAACCATTTGGACTTTTACTTTACTATAATCTAATTTATAAATATGGTATTGGTGAGTTTTATAAAAGATTGGCGGATATAGGTGTTAATGCAGTTTTATGTGCTGATTTACCTCCTGAAGAATCATCAGATGCAAGGGAAGCTGCAGATAAATATGGTGTTG
>JBJEIL010000067.1:0-10721 GCA_051876995.1 Methanobrevibacter sp.
TCTAAACAAAGCAGGCTATGTTGACTCTGCAACTAGGACCTATAAATTCATATTAAATTATATGCAGGCTCCTAACTATTCAACAACCACACTTGATAGAGTATCATTTAATACCCTTACTGAAGCATTTAGTGTTGCTCTTGATTATTATCCTTCAAATAAAAAATTACCAGATTATCTTACTATAACATCAGGTAAAGAAACTACTGCTCATAGTAATACTGTAACAACCAAATATGTAACAGTTAATCAGGTTATTAGTGCTGCTAAAGTAGTTAAAGAATATTATGCGAAAAATAAAAAGTTACCGAAAAGTGTAACCGTTGGTTCATATAAATGTACCTTAGCTCAATTCTTATACTATGAGTCTAGAGCTATTGCACAAATTAACGCCAATAATTGGAATAATATTCCTGTTATCGGTTCATTAGATGAACCATCAAGCCCAAATATGGGGGATACAATTAAGGGTAATCTAAACAAAGCAGGCTATGTTGACTCTGCAACTAGGACCTATAAATTCATATTAGAAAACAAACAAGGCCCTAACTATTCAACAACAACTGTTGGAAAAGTTTCATATAATGCTTTAATTGAAGCATTCAGTAGAGTCCTCGCATATTATGGTAATAATAAACAACTTCCAAGCTATACTGCTATTGATACAACAAGTGGTGGAGATACATCATCCATTACTGCTCTTGCAAAAAGTTTAACTTCTGGTCTTAGTTCAGACTATAATAAAGCTGTTGCTATGTTTAATTGGGTAAGAGATAATGTCTTATATGATTATTATTATAATTCCCAGCAAGGTGCAGCATTAACTTTAGCTAAAAAAAGTGGTAATTGTTGTGATCAATCTAACCTTTATGTTGCTATGTGTCGTGCTGTAGGAATAACTATACGTTATGTTCACGGTTACTGTCACTTTACAGATGGCTGGTATGGTCATGTTTGGACTGAAGTATATGTAAACGGTAAATGGTATTCTGCAGATTGTATTTCAAAAAGAAATACATTTGGTTCCATTAATAATTGGAACACTGCTACTGCAACAATATATAATAGATATACTAATTTACCATTCTGATTTAAATATATGATGATAGAGGATAATCTTTCTCTACCAATTATTAAAATAGTTTAGAAGTTTTTTACTTCTAAATTATTTCTTAATTTAATTTTTTCTATTTTTTCATTGTTTTTAGTTTACTTCTATTTTTTAACTTTGTTTATTGCTTTCTACTGACTTTTAGTTTTTTTTATAGATATTGTTAATTTTTTCTCTATTAATTTAACTATAATAAGCTTTATTCATCTAAATAACATAATGTTTCATCCTGTTCTAGATCATAATAGAACTTAAGGTTTTTATTATCCAATTCATATACATGAATCATTTCATAAATATCCTCATCTAATTCATCATCAATTTTATTTAACTGATTCGGATAATCTTTAAATAAATCCCTATTGAATTCCAATCTATTCTCATCCTCAAACAATGCACCATAATAGATATCTGTTTCCACAAGATCCTGAAACATATGACTTCCAAGGGATAATTCTGGTTCATATCCTGCCTGACTATAGGATTCTTCTAGAATTACAGAGAAATTACTAATATCCGCAAACACTGCAGGAATTCCAAGCTCAGGTGATGACGTACCTAATCTTCCAGGAACTATCAACATTGAATTTCTATTATTTTCCCTACAATACTTATTGATTTTACCGATAACATTTCTTATTTTTGGCTTTTCACTATATGGGTAATGATAATAATAGTAGGGATGAACATATACCAATGTATCAATATCTTCTTTTCTAGATCTTCCCATTGAGGAATCTTTAATATGGAAATATATATTATCGGTAACTTCAGGAATCTCAATCTTCTCATCACTTTTAGAGACCTGTAATGGTCTACATTGAAGTAAATTTACTACAAAGGAATGGTTTTCACCTACGTTTACTGTGTATTCAATATCTACAGGATAGTCATATGCTTTCTGTAAAGTAGATAACACTTCCTTCATAAGATTTATAAATTTACTGTTATTTACAAGTCCATTACAGTTTACAAATACAATTTCCCTATGTTGTCCTCTATCGGAATATAATCTTTCCGCCTCGGTATCATGTTCCACCAATGCTTGCTTAGCATATCTTGGAACTATTTTTAAACCGTCCTCAACATCCAATTCATCAATCTGAATCTTTTTGAGATTTAACAAATCAAGGTAATGTTGTGAAAATTCATGTCTTTTAGCTACATTTGGCTGTGTTTGTGCCCTTGGACGGTTTACATTAACAATTCTCGGATAATCCTTCTGAGTCCTATCTACTGCTTTTGTACCTAATCCCATTACAAGTCTTAACATTCCATTATTAGCACTTCTCTCCTCAAGAGGTAAATATGGACTATAGGAGAAACCCACACCTGCAGCTGTTGGGAAGAAATAATCTCCATAATAGGAACCTGAAACCCTCTGAACCAAAAGAGCCATTTGCTCATCCTTATCATCAAGATGTTTTAATTTCCTATATTCCAATGCAGATATATTCATAGTACTTGCATATACCCTTTTTACAGCATTTTCAAATTCTTCTAATCTTTGTTCAATCGGACCACGGTTTACACAGAATATTGACTCATACTTTCCTGCAAATGCATTACCATATCCATCTTCAAGAAAGCTACTGGATCTAACTATAATAGGACTTTGACCAAAATAATCCAAGATTCTTTTAAACTTGTCTTTAATGTCATCTGTAAATTCACCATTTTTTAAACCTTCCTCAAGTTCCCGGCCTGCAGAATAATATCCTTCTTTGGTTCTTTGCTGAACCCTAATATCCCATAAATCATTAGATACTATATATGTGTAGAATAGGTCGGAACCGATATAAAAAGAATCGTCTGGTTCAAATCCCCGATAAATCTCAGGTTTATCATGTTCAATGATTTTACGTGCAAGAAGCATACCACATGCTTTACCGCCAATCATTCCACTTCCAACAACCCTATCATATACAGAAAAATAATCTTCGGCTGTAAAATATTCCCTAACCTTTACTGCCATATCTTCCTGTTTAGTCATTAACATGTTACACATCTGGTCACATTTATCCTGAATATCCTTTCCACTTTCATATTCTATCATGGTTTTTTCAAAGAATCGTTCCCAACTATCGGTGTTCTGTTCATTATGATAAGCAGAGGCATCATTTATAACTCCATAAAACTCACTAACCTCAAGTCCGTCAGTCAATGCCTTAAGTTTTCCGGTTTTCGGTTCATATTTATGACCTAAAAACATATTCTGAGAATATCTGTTCCAAACCTTTAATGGGTGAATGAAAAGATAATCATTTTTAGAATAAATGTCTAAGAACAATTGGGTTGTTTCACTTATTTTAGCTATTGCGTCAAATGAGTGTTTACCGCGTATAATAGGAAAATATGCCACGGTATCAAGTGTAAATAAATAGGGACATGTTACTTTAAAGAAGTTTCCCATCATTAAATCAGTAGACCATGCAGACTGTAATTCCGATAGGGAATCAAAAATAAAGTATGCTCCCTTACCCTCCTTTTCAATAATTTTATGTACCTCAAGGGTAAATGACTCAAAAAGATTATCAGGATTTACTTCATATATCTTAATACCATCCTTATAAATCATTGAAAATTCAGTATCCGGATTTCCCTTTTCTTTATTTAAATTTTTATAATCCTCTTCACTTAAATCAATTAAAGGTTTATTCTGACCAAAATGAATATAGATTATATTTTTATTATCTTTAACGGCCTCCCTAACAAAAGGTTCTACAAAATATGAGAATTCTTTTAAATTAGAAACCTGCCAAACCACATTATCCCCTAAACGAATATTATCCAAGGTTTTATCAAGGGGAGGTATACCTGACTTTATTCTTTCAAATGATGACATTTTTAACAAATCCTTAATTTTATTAAATAATTATTTTATATTAAGTATATTTTATTAAAAAAAATTTTCTAATATATTTTTAAAGTATATGAATTATTAAAAAAAAATCTAAAAAAATATTCAAACATATTAATATTAAGATTTAAAAACCTCAAAAACTATAAAATAAAAACCTAAAAAAAATATTCAAACATATTAAATATTAAGATTTAAAAAAAGTATTAGAATTAAATCCTTAAAAATCAATATATTTAAATATTCACCATCTATAATTAATATTAATAATCAAAAATAGATAAATGAGTGAAAAAATGCATTTAAAATCAAGGTCAAAACCATATATTATTCCAGAATATAGTTTAACTGGAGATCTTTTATCATTTTTAACATGTAATCTTCAATATAGATATCAGAACAAAGGAACATTGCCACCTTCAATGCCTATTCAGTTATGGTTTGGAGAGTTTATTCATGGCGTTATGGAAGAGGCATATCTTAAATGGGAAGAGGAGAAAATTGAATTCCCATGGCAATGGGATAAGGATATCAGACCTATCGAGGAAATGATAGATCAAAGATTACGTTCAAGAGGATTATTCCCACCATCAAAACAGTATTGTCCTGAACATTTTCCTGAAGAGAAAATAGGAGTTTATGAATTTGGAGATAACCCCTATGCAAGAATAGCAAGCGCAAGGGCGGAAAGATCCATAAATGTCTGGGGACCTTATCTTTTTCCTTTAATAGATTCTTCAGAAATACGTCTTAAGGGTATTCGTGATATGCCTAATTATGATAAGAAACATAGCCGTTCAAACCATTACAGTGTTAATGGTGTAATTGATGTTTTAAGTTCATTTAAAATCAATAACTCCACACAGAGAACAATTGATTCCTATCAAAATACCATTGTTCAATATTTACAAAACGATAAAAGTTTCAGAGAAACTTTAAAAAACAAGATAGATAATGAATATGAGGTAATCATTGACTATAAGGGTATGAGAAGACCATCAACAGATAGTGAAACATATAAACAACATGAATGGCAAATTTTAACATATTCCTGGTTAAGGGAACAGCAAAAGGATGCAAAACCTATAGCCGCAGGAATTGTATTCTATTTAAATGAACTGGTTCCATCCATAATAGATTTAAAATTGATTATGGAAGATATTGTAAATGGAAAAACAGATGTTGAAATTTCTAAAAAGGATAAAGAATCCCTATTGGAATGGGACGGTAATGAAAATTATTACCCTACATTATCTGATAAGTTTAGGTTAGATAGATCCATTAGAATTATACCTATTCGAAAAGATAAAATTGAAAGTTCTCTTAAAGAATTTGATTCAGTAGTAAATCAGATTGAATCCTCACTAATTAAAGAACAGGAAGGTATAAAAATAGGGGATGCTTGGAAAGCTGAAGCAGAACAAAGAACATGTGACGCATGTGATTTTAAAACTATTTGTCAAAAAAATAAAGGAAATATTAAGAACTTTACAGTACCTTAATAATATTACTCTATTTTATCATTTTCCAGTGAAAAATGAGATAGATTTCCTATTTGATTAATATTTCTAAAATATAAAAAATTAAACTTCACATATCCATTTTTAAAAAATAAGAATAAAAATAGAATTAAAATAAATTTACTATATAAAAAAAGAATAAGAAAAGGTTTTAAATAAATTTAGATGATTAAAAGATGAGATTATTCATCTTTAATTTCAGCATCTACATCAACGACTTCAGATTCTTTATTTGCTTTTTGAGCTGCTTTTTTATCTCTTCTATCTTGTCTTACAGCCCTTGCATCCTCTTTTAAATCATTTTTTGCAGATTTAACATCATTTTTTAAACCTTTAGCTTCAGCTTTTGCTTTAGCTGTTTTATCCTTAATTGAATCTTTAGTCTCATCTTTTTTAACTTTAAGATCCTCGGTTTTATCCTTTAATGCAATTTTTTGTTCAGCTTTATGTTTTTTCTCAAGTTCTTTAAGTTCTTCTTTTTGTTTTGCTCTTAATTCTTCTCTTTCTTTCAATTGTTGTCTCATTAATGAAATCTCTTTATCAATATCTTCTGATTCCTCATTCTCATTATCGATCTTTGCATCTGATTTATCAATTGCATCTTTTAAATAATCTTTAACTTCCGCCTGTTTTTTAGAGAGTTCGTCTTCACCATTTTTAACTTCATCTAATTTTTCATTAGCATAATCCAAAGATTTATCTAAGATTTTATTGGTTTTTTCATCGGCAATATTGACCCATTTCTTACCTAATTCAATACCTAGTTCTTTAAACTCAGGATCATTATATTGTTTTACCCTTTCAATTCCATATTCTGCAGCAACTTTTGAAAGTTCAACACCTTTTTTTGCAGCTTTGTAAAATACCATCTTATCACCTTTATAATATGATTAATTAATTATTAGTTCTATTTCTTAAATCTGATAATTCTTGAGCTTGTTTTTTCTTAAGTTCTTCCATTTCTTTAAGTTGTTTTTGCATTAATTTATGCTCGTCATCTAAGACTACTTCCTGATCTTGATTAGATTCTAGAATCATATCTGCCCTATCTAAAGCATTTTGCATTTCTTCCTTGGTTTCTAACTTTCTTTGAGAAAACTTGTCCATACCATTTTGAGATTCCTCAAGTTAAATATTAGCCATTTCTATAGCTTTATCCAACGCTTGATCCGCTTTTTGTTCTCCAACACGAGCCCATTTTATACCAAGTTCCCTTGTCATTCTTCTCATTTCAGGATCATGTAATGATTTAGCCTTAGTGTAACTATATTTAGTTAAAGTCTTACCAAGTTCGACTCCCTTTTCAGCCTTATCAAGAATTCTCATCATATCACCTATAAGCATATAAAGTAATGATTAATTATTTAATTCTTTTATCATAAATACTTAGCTAATTCAATATATAAACTTAATTGTTATAATTAAAGAATTATCTACAGAATAAATAAAATGTTTAAATACCTGATTAAGAAATTGAAAAAAATAGATAATAATAACAGAATACTAATTTAAAAAGAGGAGAGTTCATTATTAAAATTATTAAATAAATAAGCCATTAAATTAAAAAAAGAAACATTGAATTAAAAATATCCTCTGATTATTAAAAAAAAAACAAAAAGAAAACTAAAATTATACAAGAACATTACTGTCTTATAAAATTTTAAAAATTAATAAGAATTAGAAGAATAATTTAATAATAATAGTTTTTTATATCCAGATTCTCTTTTACAAATTGATAATCCGTGTAATGATTAATGTTTACAAGCTCTAAATCAAATTGCTCTTTAACCCCATAAAAACTTACTTGGTTATCGAATATTTCTCTTAAGATAGGATTTAAATTTGTATCCGTATTTTTAAGATAAGGTATTAAAAGATTTTTTGAAACTACAAAAGGCATTCCTAACCCGATAGCATTATCTAATGGACCACATTCCCTACGACGTAAGAGAGAGATAGATTTTTCACAGTCCTCCCAATTAAAGAAAACATTAATCATATTCTTATAAGTTGTTGATGATATGGTAGGCTGGTCACCGGATACACATAATGCAAATTTCCCCTTAAGATGTGACAAACCATTGTATAATGATGTTGAAAGACCTACATCATGGGGTTTATTTTCAACAATTTTTATCTTTGACAAATAATCCTCACTTAAAGAGTTAATTATTTCATCCTTATAGTGGCCAAGTACTAAAATACATTCATTTACTCCTGAGTTTAATACATTATCCAATGTTAACTCAAGAATAGTTTTTTGAATATTATTAACTTTAATTAGTGGAAGTGTTAATTTATTTTTAACTGGTAAATTTAAACTCTTTAAATCACTATGCATTCTTGAATTTAAACCTGCACCGGTAACAACTGCACTAACCATATAATCAACCCATATCAATAAAAAAAAATTATAAAAATAAATAAGATCTAATTATTTCCCTTAACATTCTCAAATAAAATCTTATTCAAAGCAGATTTTGAATATTTAACACCTGCCTCACCAATTAATAAAATAATATCATCAGATTTGGCGATTTTTAAACCTAATCTTAAACCTTCTTCAACCTGTTCTGGAGAGGAACCGATGGTACCGGTTTTATTAAATTTGGTCCGTGTTTTTATTTGTAATACATTAGTATCAATAAATTTAGCCATCCTACTAGATGGGGTAGAAACAGGTATTACAATATCCACATCAGATAAAAGTTTTGCAATTGCCTCATCACCTTGACGGCCACTTTCAGATGAGATTGTATTAATTACAATTATATTATTAGATTCTGTTTTAAGTTTTAAAACTGTCTTTATAATAGTTTCAACACCTGCAGGATTATGAGCGAAGTCAATTATTATGGTAGGATCATCATTAATATACTCCAATCTACCAGGTACTCCTTTAAATGATTCAATAGCTTTAATTATACCATTTATATCCAAACCTTGAACCCAAGCTGCACATGCTGCTGCAAGTGAATTATAAACATTATGGATACCGCTATGAGGCAATGTTATATCCCTTGCTTCATCAGCAAAATGTATCGTATATTTGGTTTTGGTAGTATTGCCTTCCTTAATAATTCTGATATTAGTAGCATATACATCCAATTTAGGATTTTTAAATCCGCATGAACAATCGAATTCACCTAAACTTCTAAGATAATTAACACCATATTTTAATTTTTTACCACATTTAGGACAATCCCTATAATATTTACCATCAAATAAAGGGTTTTCATCATCTTTAATTCCGAAGAAATAGAATTTTTTATCTGTAAACCCTGACTGTAAATCAACCAATATGGGATCATCACCATCCAATATCAAATTATCTGCAACTTCAATCATTTCCTTTTTACAGTTTATGTAATCTTCAAAAGTACCATTGTTTAAATGGTCATGAGTGATGTTAGTTATAACTGCAGTATTTACATGGGAATTAGTTGCAGAACGTTTAATTTCACCTTTTCTTCCAAAGGTTCCAATTTCCAAAACACTTATATCCCCTTCCAAACGGGATTGTAATGCGGGAATAAATTCACTATTACCCTGTATACGAAGACCGTGTGAAGGTACCTTATACCCATTTACCTGGAAAATATGTTTTAAAGCATGGGTTGTAGTGCTTTTACCATTGGTACCGGTAACAGCCATTACAGGTTTATCTGGTGAGAAGAATTCAAGAATTTCATTAATGGAATAAACTGGCAATTTAGATTTATTAAAGTTGTTTAATTTTGTGGTGAAGTAATCATTCTTTAAAAGACTTGGTGCTACAAATATGGCGGATTTACCTTTAAATGAATCATCATCTAATTCCTCACCTAATTTAAGATGAATTCCTTCTTTTTTAAATATTGGGCTAAGATAAGACTCAGGGGCACTGTCAATAATTGTTACATCATAATCATGACATGCCAAAATTCTTGCAATTAAACTTCCAACTGTACCGCAGCCCCCTAGAACCACTACACCATTTTCTAAACTTTTAAAAAACTCTTCACTTTCCATTAAACTACAACCTTAATATTTTTTAATATATATGATAATCAATCTTTATTATATATTTAAAAAAATATGCATTATCAATTGATCTTCATAAATTTTAATACCCATTTAAAAAAAAATATGGTAATATTATTATAAATTTGATTTTCCTTAATTAATACCTAATTGAAAGATATTAATAATTAGAAATTATAATCGATTTTTTAAGTAATTATAATAACAATTTGATAAATATGAATAATATTAAATTTAATTTTTTATTATTTCCAATATCAATTTAAGGGAAATAATAATTTAAAAATAAAATTAAACTTTTACCAATTAATATTTTATTTATTTTAAATTTAGTTAATCTTTAAAATGTCAATAATTACAAACTAATTAACTAAACTAAATTAATTAATCTTAAATGTCACTAATTACAGACCTTACATAGCTCTTCAAGTCTTTCCTGAATAGTTATAATTATCTCCTGACCATTACCACCAATAAATAGATAGTCTTCATGGGCAAACTCCGCAACATATTCAATTAGCTCATCAAGATTATGTGCAGTATAAACCTCACCATCATATTCCAATTGATTAATTCTATCTAATGCCATATTTATGGTATTTGCAAGACCAGGGAATAATACAATTACCTTAGGATCATGCCTTACAACCTCGTTTAAAATATCCAAACGATGTTGTTCATTAGGTCTAGGTGTTCCGATAAATGCGGCATAGAAATATTTCTCATCAAAAATAGATTTTACAGCATCAGAATTATCTGTCTTTCCGACATAAATCTCTGAATCAAATAATTTATACACTTTAAGTCTTCCCTCTACAGCTTCAAAATTCTCTAAAACCTTATTGGATATGCTATCGGGTATTCCTATCTGATGTGCAACTTCAGTTGCTAGACCAGCATTCAATTTATTAAACTTACCAATAACCTTAAGGTTTAAATCAGACTCTTTAAATCTAGAAACATGACTTGCATATTTTTCAAATTTATCAGCATATTCCTGATTTTCATTAATAACTATATGTTTATGTTTAAATATAGTACATAATTCCCCAGCGTAGTTATCCATACTTTTATGTACATCCATATGGTCATTACCCATATTAGTAAGTGCAATTAAATCAAAGTTAAAACAATATTGACAGAAGCTTAAGGTCATATCACATACCTCAACAAGAATTACATCATAATCTCCATCTTCTGCTTCTAA
>JBJEIL010000068.1:0-10618 GCA_051876995.1 Methanobrevibacter sp.
TCATCAACAGAAACCACTACACTAGGATTAATTGGTAAAACTTCAAATCCTGATGTATAATTTAATGGAGCATATTGACTGTCACCAGAATATAAAGTAACAATGGTATAATTACCTGCATCCAAACCTGAGAATGTTGTATTTGCATGTCCGTCAACAACATTTACAGTATTTGACAAATCATTTAATATAAAAGTAATTTGACCGGTAGCATTAGACGGAAGACTTGCAGTAATGTGTTCATCTTCACCATAACTAATATTATTCAGTATTACATCAAAACCCATATTGCTTCTAATGTTAATTGGATAATTTAATAGAGAACTGTTTAAATAGGATAATGTGATAATATCCTCCCCAATACTAGATCCCGTATATGAAAATGGAGAATTAAGACCTACATTACTTTGGTTTACTGTTCCCATATTAACAGATAGATCAAAATCAATATTAAAAAGACCCTCTTCAACATCACTTATGTTTTCACCATCAGTAAAAACAAGTTTTGGCATGAAATCTGTTACTTCATTAACTAATACAATATTTTTATTAGGATTTAAGGTTAATTTAGCCCAATCGTTTACAATCTCATTGGAAATTGCTGTGAAATTATCCTTATCTCCCCAGTAATTATAATCGATATTTCCTTTCTCACTAGAGGCATAAACAATATTGTTTGTATTATTGTTGATTATTATATTATAATTAATAGTAGAATTGCCCCTTTCCAGGAAGAATTCATTACCTTGAAGGGAGCTTGAAGTTCCATTAACTTGATTGTTAATGAATTTGGATCTCGTAATATTAGCAGTAGATACGCCCCCAGCATTACCTGCACTAATATAAATAGCTCCACCCTTAGCGCCGGATACAACATTACTACCTGCATAATTATTTATAAAAAGGGAATTTACAATAACGATATTTGCATTATCCCAACTGTATATTGCACCACCATAACTGCCTTTACTATTTCCAGAAGCATGATTACCTATGAAAGTACAATTTTCAATATATAAACGATTATTATTCTGATTTTTAATAGCTCCACCATTTCTTGAAGCAGAATTACCTATAAAATTAGTATTGGTAATTGTAGCATAAGCATTGTTATCAACATTTGAAATTGCACCACAATCTTTACCGGAAGCAGTGTTGTTTATAAAATTAGAATTATTAATTAGTATTACACCAGTATTATCAATTGCGGCGGAACCATATGCTGTGTTATTAATAAATGTTGAATTATTAACAATTAAGGTTCCCACATTAGAAATACCTGCACCATATCCACTACTATAACCATTAGCCATAATTACATTATTCAATGTCAATACAGAACCGGAGTTTACAGTGAATATCATATTTTTATTACTTGCACTGATTGTAAATCCATTACCTTCAATGGTTATATTCTTACCGTCAATTGTAATTCCACTTGAAAAAGTAGAAGCCTCTCCATCACTTTCGGTAACATTTCCAGTCAAATTAATGATAGTACCGTTACCTGCAACTGAAATAGCCTCATTTAATGAACTAAAATTTGAGCCTGCATTTATAGTGTCTTGAACAATTGTATTATTATAATTAGACTCAAGGTTATTAGCGTCTTCTACAACTGGATTATTATAATTAGACCCGGAATTATCATCTATAGTTGAAGAATTAAAATCCGAACTAGCAAAAGCAGAAGGAATTGCAAGTAAAAATAGAAGTAAAATACCCACTATTAACAAAGCATCTTTATTCATTTTTAACCTCCATATTAATAAAAATTAAATATTTACCCAATGGAAATTAGAATTAATTTAATCAAATGAACAATATTTAATAATTCTTTTTATGGAAATGAATAAAATTAAAAATATAAAATCAATGAAAATCAACCTAATTTCCATAGAGTCAATATTTAAAAACTTAATCATTGCATTGAACATTATTCTTTAATAAAATAATGAAGTGCAATAATTTACATATTGAAAAAATATGCATTAATTAATATCTAATTTATAGTATTTAAATCATATAGACTTAAATTTTTAATAAAACATAAAACATACAATAATTAAAAATTAAAAAAATGAATATAAACTTATATAAATTAAAAACAAGAGAATTTATCGAAAATACAAATTATTACATAACAATAATTTATTTTTAAATAAATAGAAAAAACAATGATTTTTTAAAGAAAAAAATAATTAAAAACAATGAATAAACAGATAAAGTAAAAGGTTTAAACTGTACAAAATTAATATTAAATAAAAAAGGTACATAAAAATTTATACATTCCTTATAATCTTTATTTAAATTTAAAAAAAAGATCGATATCTTATAAGGTTAGTCGAATTTTTAAGATTTATAACATTCTAAAAATCAATCCTAATAATAATTATTAAACAAGGATAAGAAAAAAATTATAGGATTTTTCAAAAGAGAGATTTAGTATTCACCCTATTTTTTAAATCTTTTCCAAATGGAAAAATTGGATTTCGGCAAATAATAAATCAAAAAAAATGTTCATTAAAATTAAATGAAAATTTAAAAATATCAAAAATCTAGATTTTTAGATTCAATTATAGTTTATATTCCATATTAAAATTCTACTATTATCTAATTGGTATTGAATTGGTAGATAAATATGAAGTATATTTAGATAGAAAGAGAAATTATACAGAAAAAAACTACAATAAATCTAAATAATTATAGAAATAAAAAAAGAAAAAAATAATAGAAAGTGCTTATAATAAAACACCAGAAATAACACCAGTTTGACCTGGTCTTGAGGTAACTTTAGCTTTACCTTTAGCAGTTTCTACAACTGCACCTTTAGTAATAATGTTCCTTCTTACATAGTTAGGGTTAGCATTATTTTCTACAACATCTAAAATATCAAGAACTTCAGCTTTATTGGTTTTTGGATCCATAACATTGATTTTGTTTCCACCATCTAATCTAAGCTTTTCGTTTCCGCCACGAGTTCTGATTTTTCTTAACCTTTTACCAGCTAATTTAGTTTCTGCAGAAGCTCTTCCTAATTCTGATTTCCTTTTTCCACGGTTGGATCTTAATCTTCCACCAGATGGACTTCTGATTGATTTTCCTTGACTAATTGCCATTATTTCACCTAAATAAAATTGATAGTTAATTTTTCAAATAATAAAATAATTTTAAAATCGCAAGACTTAAACAACCCTCAAATAAATAAGTTAGCAAGAAAAGACTTATTTATATCCTTATTAAATTAAAGAATAATAGAGCAAAAAGAGTCATCTAAGAATAATGATAGTAATATATTAAAATTTTCTAATATATAAATGTATTTAAAAAGAGCATTTTTTTAGGACAATAGATAAAGATTTTAAAAAAATAAAATCTTTAAAAAATAATGTTGGCATTAGCTAAGTGTAATTTATTAGAAGAATGAATCCAATGTTTGTTGTTTATCTGGACTGTCCAAATGTTCCAATTCACTTTCACTATATCCAAAGGAACTCATAATACGTGATACTGCAGGAACTAATTGATGTTTAACATAATAATTTATATCAAATTCCGTATTTTCATCGACATAATCATAAGGAACAGCCCTAGAACTTATAGAACCTTTTCCCTTAACTATAACATATCTCAATATGTCTCCTCTTTTAACTTTAAGTCCATGTTCTTCCATAATATGTGCTGCAACAACATGAGGAGCTATCTGTTTATATTTATCCAAACTTTTTGTAATCTGGGTATGTATAACCAAATCATCACGATTGACTTCCCTTGAATGGAGTTTCTTAAGTGCTTTTTTAATAACCTCTGCAGCCTTGTCAACATTACCCTCATTCAATATTGCCATCAATACATCTTCCTGTGCATTTTTAGCAATCGGTGCCCAGTCCCTTCTTACAAGTTCCAAGCCTTTTGCAATAATATTTCCTTCCTCTATTACCGCATATCTTTTTTTAGTTACAAAGAAGCCCCTTCTGTAGAATCCCTCATATTCAAGTTCCATTACCTCAGGTAAACTTGCATTATATTCTTTTAAAAACTCCTGAGCCGCTGCTTTAATAGTCTTCTCAAGTTTTATTTGTTCTGGACTCTCTTCAGGCCTTTCCTCAGATCTTTCCTTTAACAATTATAGCACCTAAAAAATTCATATATATTTAATTATTTTAAATTTAAAAAATTTATAATTTTTCATCAGATAATTTATCTAAAAATTAATTATTGAACACAACCCACTTAACAAAAATATCTAAAACAAATATAAATATTAATAAAGGATTTTCAAATATAATATTAATAACATATTACTATTAAATTATATTATTATATTCATTAAAAAAAATTATAGGCGAAAGATATGGAAGAAAATTGTTCAGATAAAGCAGTATTTTTTGATATTGATGACACATTACTTGATACTTCTTCATTTGCAGAAACTGCAAGACATGCTGCAATAAACAACATTGTCGAGAATGGACTTCCTATTGATGAAGAAGAGGCATATGATATTTTTAAAGAAATCATCGCCGAAAAAGGCTCAAACTATGGCAAACACTTTAACGTACTTACAAAAAGGGTAATCGGTGCAGAAGATCCTTATCTTATAGCACTTGGTATGACAACTTACCATAATGTTAAGTTCTCATTACTTCAACCATTTCCAAGAACTATTGCCATATTAATTTACCTTAAACAAAAAGGTTATAAAATAGGTGCTATCAGCAATGGAATAACTATTAAACAATGGGAAAAACTTATCAGATTAAACTTACATCCATTTTTTGATATTGTAATAACCTCAGAAGAAGTTGGTTATGAAAAACCACATCCACAGATATTTATAGAAGCGCTTAAAAGGATTCACTGTAGTCCAGATAAAAGTGTTATGGTTGGAAATAAATATGAAACAGATATTGAGGGAGCATTAAATGCTGGAATGAGTGGAATACTTGTAAACTCAGAATTAACATATGAACAAGAACAAAGGATTGAAAATGAAAAACTTGATGTAATTGTTTTAAACAATATCTCTGATGTAGACACAGTATTATAAAATCAATTCTTTTTATTTATTTTTAATTTCAAATAAAAATGGACATAACTATATTAAAAAAATAAACATCAATAATCTTGTTTTTAAAAACATGAAAAAATAGAAGCTAATTATTTCAGTCTTAAGCTTAAATAAAAATAAACATAAGTTATATTAAAAAAAGAACAATTGCAACTTGTTTTTAAACATGAAAAAATATAAACGTGTTAAAAAAATGGAATTTAACTGTTTCATTTAACATTAAGTAAAATAAATAGAATTTAGTAAAAAGAACAGCAATCCTATTTTTGAATTAAAGGAAAAAATATAATTAAATTAAAAAGATAAAACTTTTTAACAAGAATTATAGTTAAACTTTAATTTTAAGTCCAATTGGACAGTGATCTGAGCCCATAACATCAGATAATATATAAGAATCTTTTACATGAGATTTAAACTCATTATTTACAAAGAAATAATCAAGTCTCCATCCCACATTTCTATCTCTTGCTCTAGTTCTATAACTCCACCAGGTATAATTATCCGGGTCATGATTGAACATTCTAAAAGTATCAACATAACCATTATCTAAGAATTTACTAACCCATTCTCTTTCAATAGGTAAAAATCCTGAGGTTTCCTCATTTTCTTTAGGTCTTGCAAGATCAATAGGTTTATGAGCCGTATTTAAATCTCCGCAAATAACTAGATTATAACCTTCATCCACTAGACCATTAGTATAATCTAAAAACGCATCATAAAAATCCATCTTATATTGCAATCGTTCTTCACCAGAACCGCCATTAGGGTAATAAATATTTAGTAATGTAAAATCATCATAATCAAGTCTTAAAAGTCTTCCTTCAACATCGAACCTCTTGATACCCATTCCATTAATAACTTGATTAGGCTCTTTTTTCGAATAAGTTGCAACTCCACTATAACCTTTTCTTAATGCTGAATTAAAATAGGATTTATAACTTGGAATATTAATCAATTTTCTTGGAAGTTGGTCGATTTGAGCTTTGATCTCTTGAATAGATACAACATCAGCATCTTCCTTTTGAAGCCAATCTATAAAACCTTTTCTATGAATTGCCCTAATACCGTTTACATTCCATGAAATTAAATTTAATTCATCCATAATAAACACCAATACATAATTTATTAACTTAAAATCTATAAATTTTAAAAAAATGACTTTAAAATAAACTAGAATAATTCTAAAAAAATTAAATAATTTTATAAATTATCTTAAATATATAGTATAATATTATATTTAGTAATATAAAAAAATAATTTAAGATTCCAATTACTAAAAGTTAATTTTATTAAATAATTAGGAACTTAATAAAAATAGTTTCTTGATTATGATTACTTTGAAAAAGATTTAGGTGTGAAAATGACTGATATTTCAAAAATCATCGAAGAATTACCTTTTTATGAAAAACTTTTATTAAAAGATTTAGAAGAGAATGAAAACATTCCTCCTGAAGAAGTTGCAAAGAAAGATAATATAAACATAAAATCTGTAATGAGTGCTGCAGGTTCTCTTGCTGCAAAAGATATTATTACCGTAAATAAAAACACAGAAGAAAAGGTCAAATTATCAAAAGCAGGTAAGGAATTTGCAGAAAAAGGATTACCTGAACGTAGAGTATTGAATGTCTTAGCTTATGAGAAAGAAATACCTATGAAGGACATGGCTAAAAAATGTGGCTTAGATAAAAAGGAAAGTAACATTGCTCTCGGTTGGTTAAATAGAAAAGGATGGGCCAAGATAGATAAAGGTACTTTGAAAATTACCGATAAAGGTGAAGAAGCTGTCGATAATTATGGCAAAGATGAAAAAATCCTTAAAAAACTATTTCCAAGTCAAGGAATCCTTAAAAGCCAATTAACAGAAGATGAACTTAAAGGTTTAAACACCATTAATAAAAGAAAAAATCTTATTAAGAATAAAAAAATCACATCCCATAGTTTCAAATTAAACCAGATAGGTAAAGACATTATTAAACATGGATTTGAAATTGGAGATAGAAAAGAAGAGGCTACCCAACTTACCCATGAAGATTTAAAGAATGGAACCTGGAAAAACCTACATTACAGACCATATGATATTAATGCTGAAACACCTAAAACATTTCCAGGAAAGGCACATCCTTTAAGAAAGATTATTGAAGAAATCAGGGAGATTTTCTTGGACATGGGATTTACAGAATCAAACGGAACCACACTTGACTCCGCATTCTGGAATTTTGATTCCCTTTTCCAACCACAAGATCACGCAGCACGAGAGATGCAGGATACCTTCTATGTGAAAAATCCGTCAGAATGTAAACTCCCTGATGAGGAAATTGTTAAAAATGTAGCGAAAACTCATGAAGACGGTGGAAACACCAAAAGTACAGGTTGGGGTTACAACTGGGATGTTGATGTTGCAAAACAATCTGTTCTTAGAACACATACAACAGGTATTTCAACCAAATACCTAGCAAGTCATGAACCACCTTTAAAAATGTTTTCAGTAGGTAGAGTATTTAGAAGGGAAACCATTAACTATAAACATTTACCAGAATTCCATCAGGTGGAAGGACTTGTAGCTGCTGAGGGAATTAGTTTCCAACACTTACTTGGAATATTAAAAGAGTTTTATAAGAAATTAGGATTTGAAGTAAGATTTAGACCTGCATATTTCCCTTATACTTATATGTCCTGTGAATGTGAAATCTACCTAGAAGAAAGACATGACTGGATTGAATTAGGGGGAGCTGGAATGTTCCGTCCAGAAGTACTTGAACCATTAGGCGTCAAGGTTCCTGCATTAGCATTTGGTATAGGTATTGAAAGGCTCGCCATGATAAGATATGACATTTCAGACATTAGAATGTTGTATAAAAGTGATATTAAATGGTTAAGAGATATTCCATTAGACAATGGAGTAAAATTAAAATTTGATTATTAATCATTTAATTTTCAGATTATTAAAAAACAAAATTTAAGATATAAAGAATGTTTAATTAAACATTTGCTCTTTTTTATTATTTTTTTATTATAAAATTATACAAAATACTGAATTCTTAGACTAATTTTATTGAATATTCATTTTCCAAATAGTTCACAGGATTTATTTAAAATTCAATGTGAATATTTTCTATTAAAATCACTAGTTTTTAGAATAGAATTAAATAAAATTAAATATTTTAAAAAACAAAAATTACAATATCGATACATGATTTTTATTTGATAATAATTTTATGTATAGATAACATTGAGGAGAGAAAATGAATAAAAAAATTTTAGTTTCCTTAAGCATTATGATTATTATAGTAATAGGCTTATTAATTGTTCATTTTTCATATGCCGATTTAGGAGGTGAAACTTCTGCTACCAACAACGATGACAATACTCTTGTTGTAGGATTTGATGCGGAATTTCCACCTTATGGGTTTAAAGATGATCAAGGAAACTATATAGGATTTGATTTAGACTTAGCTCAAGAGGTTTGTAATAGAAATAATTGGACTTTGAAAAAACAAGCCATTGATTGGGACTCTAAAGACACCGAACTCAGTTCTGGAAGTATTGATTGTATTTGGAATGGTTTTACCATGGAGGGTAGAGAAGATCAATACACATGGTCTAAAGCATATATTGACAATAGACAGGTAATTGTTGTTAAAAATGATTCTGATATAAATAGTCTTTCTGATTTAAGTGGTAAAACAGTTGAAACACAGAAAGATTCATCTGCTTTAGCAGCACTTCAAGGTGATCAAAAATCATTAGCACAAAGCTTTAAAAAGTTAACACAGGTTGCTGATTATAATACTGCATTTATGGACTTAGAATCCGGAGCCTGTGATGCAGTTGCTGTAGACTATGGTGTAGCCAAATACCAAATAACAACAGGTAATGATTCAACTACATTTAAAATACTTGAAGAAAATATTTCTACAGAACATTATGGTATTGGATTTAAAAAAGGCAATACAGAGCTAAGAGATAAAGTACAGAAAACTCTAGACGAAATGTATGAAGATGGAACAGTCCAGAGAATTGCTAAAAAATACAGTAATTATGGTGTTCCAGAATCACTTAGAAATTATACCAAAGATGAGGAGATTTGAAATAAATGATGATAAATAGTATGATAATTCAAATCTGCGACGGTATGTTAACATCTATTGAAATCTTTGTATTAACATTATTATTCTCACTTCCTTTAGGATTATTAGTATGTTGGGGAAGAATGAGTAGTTTCAGACCAATAAGTTGGTTAATGAAAGCATATATATCAATTATGAGAGGAACACCTCTAATGCTTCAATTGATTATTATATTCTTTGCACCATACTATGTTTTTGGAGCGCAACTATCTGACACTTATAGATGGATTGCAGTAATAATAGGATTTTCAATAAATTATGCAGCATACTTTGCAGAGATTTATAGAGGAGGAATAGAATCTATTCCAAAAGGACAATATGAAGCGGCACAGGTATTAGGATATTCAAGATTACAGACATTCTTTATAATTATATTCCCACAAGTAATCAAAAACGTACTTCCTGCAATTACAAATGATGTAATTACCCTTGTAAAAGATACTTCATTATCCTTCGTAATAGCAATTCCAGAGATGTTTACCGTTGCAAAACAAATATCTGCAGCACAGGCATCTATAACTGCATTAATAGTAGCAGGAATTTTCTATTATATATTCAACTATTTGGTTGCAATATTCATGGAAGGAGTAGAAGAAGAACTAGACTATTACTAGGAGGAATAGCATGAGTTTACTCGAGATGAAAAATATTAAAAAGATATACGATGGAAAAGAAGTACTTAAAGATGTTTCCGTAAATGTTGAAAAGGGAGAGGTACTTGTAATTATTGGACCATCAGGATCTGGAAAATCCACATTACTTAGATGTGCAACTAATCTTGAAACACCGGATGGCGGTGAAATTAAATTTGATGGACAGATGGGATTAGTATTTCAGGAATTTAACCTATTCCCCCATCATAATGTTCTTAAAAACATTACCAATGCACCTATAAAAGTTCAAAAAAGAAATAAAAATGAGGTAAAAGAAGAAGCACTTCAATTACTTAAAAAATATGGTCTTGAAGGAAAGGAAAATTCCTATCCAAATGAACTTTCTGGTGGACAAAAACAAAGAGTATCTATTGTAAGGGCATTAGCAATGCATCCAGATATACTCTTCTTTGATGAACCAACCTCAGCATTAGATCCGGAACTTACTGGAGAAGTTCTCAAATCAATTAGGGAACTTGCTAAAGAGCATATGACAATGGTAATAGTTACCCATGAAATGAGTTTTGCACGAAAGGTTGCAGATAGAATAATATTTTTGGAAGACGGAGATATAATCATTGAAGGAACGCCTGATGAAGTATTCAATTCAGATAATCCAAGAATAATCAACTTCCTCGGTAAATTTGAGGACTAAATAATCTCTAAAATTATTCTACCAAAAATTATTTTTTCAAAAATTAGAAAAATGATTTATGGAGGAGAAGAATGAATAAAAAAATACTAATCTCCCTGAGTATAATGCTAAT
>JBJEIL010000069.1:0-2330 GCA_051876995.1 Methanobrevibacter sp.
TTTTCAATTAATTTTAAAAAAAATTAAAACATAGTTTAAAATCCGTTCATCAAAAACATAAAAGATAGAAGATAATAATTATTAATCAAAAAAAAATTATAAAAAATCATACAATATTAATCCCGTATTTTAATTTCTAGCATTCAATAATCATATTTTTTGACTAAATACCCTATAATCAAGAAATAAAAATCAACATGTAAATTTAGAAGAAATTTAATATTAGAATGTTTTAAAATCAAAACATATTTTTAATGGGCAAATAAATTAAAAATTTATATTCATAAAAAAAATAACAATCATTAATATTCTATACCATAAAATAAACCTTGTTTTAACACAGATTTCAAAATAAAAAAAATAATATAGAATACACCATATAAAACTTTAAATAATAAAAATATTATATATTAAAGCATATCTTAAAAAAGATAAAATATATTTTAATTAGAGAATAATAATATTTTTCATCATGGGAAAGTATCAAAATTAGCACTTTCTGAGAACTTATTGTTTTCTATTTTTTTTAAAAATATAATCAACTGTTCTTTAAAAAATAACAAGAATCTTTGATAAATACTCGAAAGGTTAAAAAAAAACTGATTTAGAGCAAATATTTTTATAAAATTAAGATATTCTTTTAAGATATTGAAGATGAAATTTAAAAATAGTTTAATAAAATAGGAAAAAACATCTTAAAAAAGATAAAAATTATCTATAAAATAATTATTAGATAATGAATTCCTTAAAAATTAGATTATCAAGATTAAGAAATAAGAAGGTATCTTAATGAAAAAATCGATAATAATTTTTACATTAAGTCTGATTATTTTATCTTGTTGTATAAGTGCTGTTAGTGCTAGTGACACAAACAACAACACTTTAGTAGATAACCCTAACAATCCTATTGTAACATCTACTAATAATACTATTAGCAATAATACTGTAGAACAGGAAAATAATCAAAACCATTCTTTATCTTTAAATCAAAGTGAAAATCCCGACCATTATACTGTAAATTCAAGTAATCTCCATGATTACTTCGATGAGAATAATAACTTAAAACCAGATTATGGTGGCAAAGTCCTGGTATTTGAAGGGGAGTTTAATGATTTAGATACCCTTACAATTTACCAGGACAACACTGTCATAATTGGCAATAATTCATTATTAAAAAATACGGCATTTGGACTATATGGTGAAAACATTTATCTTAAAAACTTAAACTTCCAATTAAATAAAAGTTTTAGTGATAATAAAGATTCAGGCATTTATGTTGGATCAGATAATGTGACCATTGATAATATTACAATGGATTATACTGTTCCAAAAGGAAATAATGGTATTGGAATATATGTAGGAGATACTGGTTATAAGAACATCTTTAGATTTAACCTATATTACAGTACAGTAAATCTTACAAGTACAAATCCAGATGGATACTACAAGTACGGAGTTCTTGTAAGAGATACAACACTCGGTTTAATCTATGGAAATAAAATTAATTGTAGATTACCATTAATGGCTGTTAATTGGGCTGGTGGAATCTTTGGTGGAGTAAGTATGGATTATGTGCTAGGATTTGGTGCCGAGGATTCAAAATACATTAACTTTGTAAATAACTATGTAAATGTTACATCAACTGCGTTAGGTCAATCATTTCCTACATTAGATGCTTGCATGTTTTATAAATGTGATAAAGCAGTTATCAAAGGAAATAAAATCTATGAAGAAGATCTATTAACTAAAAAAGGAACTAATAACTACCTATATGGTCTGGATATCTACATGATGAACAATGTAACCATCGTAGACAATGAAATCCATATGAAAACCTATGGAGGACAAGACTCAAATGGTGCTGCATATCCAATTCAAGTCAATGGACCTTCATCAGATATAAAAATTGCATATAACAATTTAACAAGCATAAACAATGGTCCTAATCTTGGCATATATTCAAATAATTACTATGGAGCAGTAAAGCTCTATATCCTCAGTAATTTTATAAATGTTACCGGTTATGCAGGTAGAAACGATTGGGCATTAGTTGCAGGCATTGAAGTACAAGACAGTGACGATATAATATTAAACAACACAATCTATGCCCAAAACGTGAATAATGATAGCAATAATAGAAATAACAATATTTATGGTATCAGCTATTCACAATCTACATCTGGAAACCACCAATACAACATACAATACAATAAAATTATAACTAACGGATACAATGCAGTAATGTTAGATGCACATTATGGAGTTACAAACAGTAAAATTGGAAACAATTTATTAATAACAGACCACTCACAAGGAGATGATGCTGTTGA
>JBJEIL010000070.1:0-9881 GCA_051876995.1 Methanobrevibacter sp.
GATACGTAATTGTTCCACAATTGTTCTACATATGTATTTGGATTCTGTAGCACTTGCAGAGGAAAGTAATTCAAGAATAATTGATATTTTTCTGGAGGTTGATTTTTCACCTGAGATTTTAGCGAGTTTCCTGAGATTGTTAAAGACGAATTCAATTGTAAGTGCCTGTGAGAAGAAAGTCATTTGTTTTTTATTTTTTACAAGAACTTCACTTGCGGCTCCAATATCTCCTTGGTTGTTTACCTCATTTTCGACATCAAGTACACTTACGCCTGCTACATCAGCAACGGCTTTCATTACAAGTTTGTCTCCAATTCCCTGTTCCTCTTCACTCCAGGAAGGAAAAACTTTACCAAGACATAATAATGTAACCTTATCAATAAGTTCGCTGTCAACGGTTTTAAAGAAATTTGAAAGTATCTCAGTTTTCTCCAGTCTTTTTGTAGTGGCAGCTAGTGCTTCATAAACATCAACTAATTCTTGATATTTCATAATATTCCTCTTTAGAAATCATTTTTAGCTATTTTTACAGCACAGAACTCTCCACACATAGCACACATTTCTTTGTCCTCTATCTCACATTTGTCTTTATATACTCTTGGTTTGGATTTGTCAAATGCAAGTTCAAATTGTTTATCCCAATCAAATTTACGTCTTGCATCGGCCATTTCTTCCTCTCTTTTTAAAGCTTTTTCATTTCCAAGTGCAACGTCTGCAGCTTCTGCAGCTATTTTTGCAGCTATTACTCCTTCTTTAACATCTTCAAGTGATGGTAATGACAGGTGTTCTGCAGGTGTTACATAACATAGGAAATCGGCTCCATTTGATGCAGCTACTGCCCCTCCAATTGCTGAGGTGATGTGATCATAACCTGGTGCTAAATCGGTGGTAATCGGTCCAAGTACATAGAATGGTGCTCCATGACATAATGTTTTTTCAAGTTCCATGTTGGATTTGATCTGATTTAAAGGTACATGTCCAGGTCCTTCAACCATTGTTTGCACACCTACTTTTTGAGCCCTTTTAACAAGGCCCCCAAGATTTACTAATTCCTGTATTTGAGGTATATCACTTGCATCAGATAGACATCCTGGACGTAGTCCGTCACCTAAACTTAAAGTAATATCATATTCAAGTGCAAGTTCCAATAGATAATCATAGTTTTCATATAATGGGTTTTCCATGTCATTGTGTAATATCCAGGATGCAAGGAAAGTTCCACCACGGGAGACTATACCCATTTTTCTTTTTTGGGATTGAATTTTAGGAACTAATTCCCTGGTAATTCCGCAGTGTAATGTCATGAAGTCAACTCCTTCCTTTGCCTGACTTTCAATGACTTTAAAGATTAAATCCGGATCCATATCAATAATTTCTTTATCGGCATTTAATGTATGGGCACCTGCCTCATATATTGGTACTGTTCCTAATGGAATATCTACAGCATTTAATATAGCCTTTCTAAATTCATTTAATTTTGGACCTGTACTTAAATCCATAACTGCATCTGCACCATATTCCTCTGCAAGTTTGGCTTTATTTACTTCCAAATCAAGATCTTCAATTTTGGTTGAAGAACCTATGTTTGCATTGACTTTTGTTGTAAGTCCTGTTCCAATTCCCCTTACCTCTGTATCACGGTTAACATTCTTTGGTATTACAATAGTACCATTAGCCACTCCTCTTAAAATTTTATTTACGTCAATTTCTTCAAATTTTGCTACTGTTTCCATTTCAGGAGTAATGTTACCTTTTAAAGCTTCTGTCATTTGGGTCATTTCATCACTTCATATACTTGTAATAAAATAAATTCTATTTTAATAAAAACTATTATCTTAATTCTTTTTTTAATAATAAAATCTATAAAAGTTTATCTTATTTTTTATAATAGTCTAAATCAATTATAGTTATCTGTTTATTGGTTTATATTTTTTAACAAAAAGAGGCTTATTTTTTATTTACTGGATTAATTATTATTTTTTTTAAAAAAAGTATTACTGTAATTTTATAAAAAAATGAGAACCGGATTATTGGAATCCGATTCTCACTTTCTATTTTATAGGGAGATTTATGGACTTTAATATTATAATTTATATTAGAGGTTGAAATATATAATATTAATTTTCATTTAAGTTTCGTGTTTTGCTTGTACATTTAAGCTTATGGTAGTTAAGCTTTATGTGATTTAATTTATGTGTTTTATTATAGACTTTATAAATTGAGAGATTTTTATTTATTTTTCGATAATAATATAAACTCTAGAAATTAAGTTTATTAGAGGTTTTTTTAGGACTTAATTTCTAGTTATTTTTTAGAGGTTATTTTTTTTATTTAACGATTCTATGAAGCTAATGCTTCTAAATCATTTAGTTTTACTGAGTATATTTTTATTAGAAGTCCCTGTCGGGACTTCTATTCTATTTATTTAGGACTTTTTTTATCTAGAGGTATTGTACCATTTCCTCTCCAGGTTCGTTTTTATTAGGTTTGACTTTCTCCATAGCTTCGTTGAATGCTTTCATATTTACTTCATCAGCATCGATATTGTTTCTTAAAGTTAACATTGCAGCTTCACGGCATACTGCTTCAATGTCAGCTCCAACATATCCCTCTGAATGTTTTGCTAATTTTTCAAGATTTACATCACTAGCAAGAGGCATATCTTTTGTGTGGACTTTGAAGATTTTAAGTCTACTATCCTCATCAGGAGTGTCTACCTTAATATGTCTGTCAAATCTTCCAGGTCTCATTAGACCAGGATCAATAATATCTGGTCTGTTAGTTGCAGCAATGATTGCTACATCGTGTAAATCTTCCATACCATCAATTTCGGTAAGTAATTGATTTACCACTCTTTGAGTTACACCTGAACTTCCAGCATCTGTTCCACGAGTATTTGCAATGGAATCAATTTCATCAAAGAAGATAACTGTTGGTGCAGTTTGTCTTGCTTTTCTGAATACTTCCCTTACACCTTTTTCTGATTCTCCTACCCATTTGGATAAGAGTTCTGGACCTTTAATTGCAATGAAGTTTGCTTCACTTTCGCTTGCAACTGCTTTTGCAAGTAAGGTTTTACCTGTACCTGGTGGTCCATATAATAATACTCCTTTAGGAGGATCAACATGGAATTTTTTAAACTTGTCAGGATATTTAAGTGGCCATTCTACAGCTTCTTTTAACTCTTGTTTTGCATCTTCAAGTCCACCAATATCATCCCATTTAACATCTGGGATTTGGACAAGAACTTCTCTTAAAGCAGAAGGCTGAATTTCTTTTAATGCTTCTTTAAAGTCCTCATTAGTTACAATGATTTTCTTAAGAGTTTCCTCTGGAATCTCTTCGTCGCTTTGATTAATCTCAGGTATTAATCTTCTTACAACTCTCATTGCAGCTTCTTTACATAATGATTCTAAATCTGCACCTACAAATCCATGAGTACTGTCAGCTATTTTATCAAGATCCACATCATCACTTAAAGGCATATTTCTTGTATGGATCTCAAGTACTTCCTTCCTTTCATCTCTGTCAGGAACACCTATTTCGATTTCCCTATCAAATCTTCCAGGTCTTCTAAGTGCAGGATCTAATGAATCTGGTCTGTTAGTAGCACCGATAACAACTACTTGTCCTCTACTATTAAGACCATCCATTAAGGTTAGAAGTTGTGCAACTGTCCTTCTTTCCACTTCCCCTTGGGTTTCTTCTCTTTTAGGTGCAATCGCATCTAATTCATCAATAAATATGATGGAAGGAGCATTTGCTTCAGCTTCTTCAAAGAATTCCCTTAAGTTCTCTTCAGATCCACCTACATATTTACTCATAATCTCAGGTCCGTTAATTGAGATAAAATGGGCATCACTTTCGCTTGCAACTGCTTTTGCAAGTAAGGTTTTACCTGTACCTGGTGGTCCGTGCATTAAAACTCCTTTAGGTGGTGCAATTCCTAATCTTTCAAAGAGTTCTGGCCTTTTAAGAGGAATTTCAATCATTTCCCTTACTTTCCTTACCTCTTCTTTAAGACCACCAATATCCTCATAACTTACATTTACAAGATTGGTTACACCTTCAAGTTTGGATACGTCTACTGGATGATCTTGTAAGTCTACCTGTGTATTTGGACCAATTTTCACAACACCGGTAGGGTGAGTTTGAACTACAGCGAATTTTAATTCGCCCATAGGAGAAATATCCATGAAGCTATTAAACATATCATCGATTGGATTTCCAGTTTGATTATGCATCATTGGAGGTTTAATTCCTGAACCAATAATGTCTCCTTTGGTCATAACTTTATTTAAGAATAATCCTCTAATGTCACCTTGTATTTTAACATTGTTTTCAGTTGGTGCAAGAACTACTTTTTTAGCTATTTTTGCAGTAGTCTTTTTAACTTCAATTTCCTCACCAATTGAAGCCCCTGAATTCTTACGGATAGTTCCATCCATCCTAATGATTCCAAGACCAATATCGGATTGTGAAGATACAACGGTTGCAGCTGTGGTTTTTGATCCTTTAATTTCAACTAAATCTCCTTCTTGAAGACCTAGTTCACTCATTGCGTTAGGATCTATTCTAACGATACCTTGACCAATATCTCTTTGAGATAATGCCTCTGCAACTTTTAAGGTTGGAGTTTTATCATTTGTGTCAGCCATAATAACCATCTCCTTAATTGTTCAAGCCTATAAAATATTAATAATATAAAATTGAAATCATATTTTAAGTTTATTAACCTTTGGTACTTAAAATATTATTTAAGTTTATTTTTAATTTTTTACATGCTTTTATGATTTAAAATAATAATTATGAATTCTAAATGATAAAATTCAAAAATAAATATTGATTTAACTTTAATTTTAGTATTTTATTTTGAATTTTTTTTAGTTACTTGTAGTAACTATAATATAGATTGTATGTACTTATATATAAAGGTTTCGGTTTTTGTAATAATTTTTATTATATTGAGTATTACTTTTTCTTATTTTCTCTATACTTTCTTATTAAATATTCTAGAAGTTTTATAGAAAGTTTCGAAAAAATATTATAAAAAAATTGATTTTATATCTTGATGTTCTGTCTGTAAAAATCAGATTCTAATAAATTTTTAAAATATTAAAATTTGGTTCTATTAAATTTTATATTAAGATAAATGGATTATTAACTTATGTAAATTAGATAATCTTTTTTTTAAAATAGTTGATAGAAGGGAAATAATTATTTAATTTTAAAAAAGGTAATGTGTAATTTTTAAAAAAAAGTAGTTTATAATTAGTTGTACTATTTATGTTGATTGTTGATTTTATTTAATTTAATAATAGATTATATATACTATTAATTATCCAGCTAAAAATTAAAAAAAGTAAATAAGAAATTGGATTATCTTATTTTACCACCAAAACCTTCAATTAGTTTGTAGACATTGTTAAAACCCTCACTACTTAAACTTTTAACTTCATAGGTATAACTGATCTTATCTTCATCTATCTGTGGGCCATTATATGTTTCAGTTAATTCCACTGAGGTAATGTCCGGTAACTTTGATATTGTTTCCTTGATAATTTCCGCATCGGAGTCTTTTAAAAAAAGACAGCTTACTGATATGGTATGTATTTTCAAATGGGTTTTCTTCCATTTAGATAACTCCTCATCAGATAATATTTTAATGTTGGCTATTTTAAGTTTATTTTCCTTTCTTGTATTATCATCCAGTACTACAAAACCATCTTTAATTTCTTTAACAATCCCTACATGAACCTTTCCGGAGTAAATATGTTTTAGACCAATCTCAAATCCAATTGATTTATATAGTTTGTTCTCTTCCTCGCTTAAAGATTCAATAATCTTATCACTTCTTCCAAGGGCAGCCTTGACATCACCCATATTTTTTGTTGCTCTTATTGCAATGTTTCTAAATTCCTCATCATCCTCTCTTGTAAGCACATCCTTAAGTTCAAGTACTGCATCTGCAAATGCTTGTCTAATCTTCTCACCATTTCTATTTTCAGATTGAATGGAATAGGTTAAATATGGATTCTGTGCAGTAATACGGGCAATCGTATCAATCATAATATTGTATATTGGACTTTCATAAGGTTCCGTATCCTTAATGTTAATATGTAATTTCTCAATGGCAGACGCAATTGAGATATATGAGAAATGAGTTAAAACCTGGACTATCCCCATCATATCATCATGGTGTTGGCAATTGGTTTCAATAATCCTCATATTCTTACCTTTAAGGTAATTATAAACTTTAGGATACCATTTACCTTTTTTAAGTGGTGTTAAAACTATAACCTGCCCTTCAAAACCCGGTGTACGAGGTCCGAAAACAGGATGTGTTGGTATTGATTCAACATCATCAGGTAAGTATTTCTTCATGGTATATGTTGGTCCTGTTTTAACTGAGGTAACATCCATCATTAAAGATCCGCTTTTCATATGGGGACCTAACTCTTTTATTATACTCTCCGTGGTGGATATCGGAACTGAAATAATTAGAATATCAGAATTCTCTGCAACTTTTATATTATCATCAGTATACTTGACACCTAATTTCTTACTTACATCAGAACCCCTTTTCTGGTTTCTACCTGTAACTGTTATATTAAAATTGTCACGTTTTAAATAGCAAGCTAAACTTTTTCCAAGTCCATTAGTTCCACCTATTATTCCAATTTCCATATTACCAACACTACTTATTATTAAAATAAAATAATATCAAATATCAATTTAAATTAGTATAAATTAATATATCTAAATTAAATAAATTATATTATTAAAACTGTTAATATAGTTATATATAATATATATTATTATTTAATTTTTTTAAACATTATTTCTTTTATTGGTAAAATATTAATTCTTATTTTAGAAATTTTAGGTAGGTGTAATGATGAAGATAGGTTATCAAAATCAAAAAGAGGGAATAATGGAGGTTATTCCAGAAACATTAGATGATCTTTGGCATTTATCTCACATTGTTGAGGAAGGTGATTATGTTACATCTAAAACTACAAGACGTATTCAAGATACTACTGGTGATAAACTTAGAAGTGATAGGGGAGTTAAAAAGACTTTTACACTTGAAGTTAATGTGGAATCTATAAGTTTTCATATGTTTACAGGAAAATTACGTCTTACAGGTTCTATTACAAAAGGCCCTGAAGATATTATACCACTTGGATCCCATCATACTATTGAGGTTAAATTAAACACTCCATTAAAAATCAGAAAAGAGAAATGGTCTAAGTGGACTATGGATAGATTGAATCAGGCAATCAAAGCTTCTAAAAAATTATCAGCTATTATAATTTTAATTGAAGATGATACTGCTACATTTGGTTTGATTCGTCAATATGGTCTGGAATATTATGGTCCGATAATAGGTAATATCTCAGGAAAACAGGTTTTGGATAAGAATAGAAGTAAAAATTTGGTTAAATTTTATCAAAGTATTGTAAAATCCTTATTTAAATTTAATGATATTCAAAACATTGTTATTGCAGGACCGGGATTCTGGAAAAATGATTTCTTTAAATTCCTTCAAGATAACTATCCTGAGATTGCAGGTAAATCCATATTGGAATCTACAGGTTCTGGTGGAAGGGTAGGTATTCAGGAGGTATTAAAGAAAGGTACCGTTGAAAAGTTATCCGCTGAAAATAGGATTGCATTTGAGATGAAGGATGTCAATGATCTTCTAACCTTACTGTCCACTAATCATGAACTTGTTGTATATGGTAAAGACCAGGTAGAAAATGCAGTAAATATGGGTGCAGTAAAAAAACTATTAGTACGTGATTTAAATATCAGATTGGATAACCTGGAGAAGATCATGGATTTGACTGAGAATATGGGTGGAGAGGTTACTATTATTAGTAGTGAACATGAAGGAGGAGAACAACTTCAGGCCTTAGGCGGAATCGCTGCCGTGTTAAGGTATCCAATATCATAACCTTATGATCTCCATTTTTATATATTGAAGTTGAACTTTAATTTATTGTTTTAATTTTTTTTAATTTTTATATGTTTTTTTTTAATTATTTTAATTAAAAATTTATTTTTTTTAAATAAGTATTTAAAAAGAATTATATAATATTAAATTTATAAACTATATGTGCTATAATTTATTAATTTATTCATTAACTTATTTTAGTTTGTTTTTTAATAAATTATTATTTTAAAAATTTATTATGGGTTATTTTATGTATACGGGAATTTATTATGCATTAATTCAGGTTTTTTTAATAACATTTATTGTAACTGGATTATTGGATATTGTTATGAGGCGTTTAGGTGAAAAGGGTCTAATTCATAATCTTTATCCTAATGTTCGGGGAGGTACTCCTCGTGGTGTTGGTATAATATTATTTATAGTTTTAAGTTTTTACATTCCAGGAAAATTTAATAACCTTGTTTTAATAATGGGTCTTTTTGCATTGGCGGATGATTTACTTGGTAGACGCAAAATAGGACGTTCTAATATGGAATGGGGGCAGTTATCCCGTGGAATTGGTATGATCTTAGTAATGGTTGCTGGTTTCTATTTAGGTCTAGGTGTCTCATCAATATTGATTGCATTGCTAATACAACCGGTCAATATTTCTGATATGCAGCCAGGTTCTTGTTGTATGGTAACAATGATAATGAGTTTGATTGTTTTAGTATTAATGTTAATATTAAAAACAGGTCCAATTTCCGAGATACCTGCATTTTATACTCCACTTCTAATAATTGTCGCAACATTCGCATACTGTCCTCTTGATTTTACAGGTAAAATCATGTTAGGTGAAGTGGGAAACCATACTCTTGCAATAGCATTAGGTATTTCCTTCTATATGCTTGGGGGTCTTCCTGCAACAATTATATTATTTGTAGTCACAACACTATTAATTGCATTTGTAAGAAGAAGTACCTTAAAAGTATTCTTTGCTCAGAAAATGGGATTAACAAATCCTGTTTTTGGTGATTATGTAATGGATGTCTTAACTGGTGGGGGACTTGGAGATTATATTAGAAAATTAATATGGAAAAATAAACAACCTGAAGTTAAAAGTAATTGGGCTATAACCCTTGGAGGAAGAAGATTGGTCTATAATCCTGCAGCCCACACATCTGATTATCTTCATTATGATGATGAATAATCACTTGTTTTTTCTTTTTTTTAGTTTTAATTTAAAGTCTAGTCTTTTTTAAATTCATATAATTTTTTTTACTTTTTATATTATTTTTTAAATTTTTTTTATAAGATTTAAAGTCTAATCTTTTTTAATTTTATATGGTTTTTTTGTAGTTTTTTTTTTACTTTTTATATAATCATTTCTTAAAAATTTTTTATAAAATAATTTAATTTATTTTTTAGAAAATACATAAATATAAAAGTAAATTTTATAAAAGTATATTTTTTAATAAATCATATCTAATTTTAGAATGTATTTTATGAATCTTTTAAAATTAGGATTGTATCTTATTAATATTTTGGTTGATATAAATGAAAGCATTAGTTTTTGTTACTGGTAGAGGTTTAGGTGGAGATGCTGTTATTGGTTTAAATATCATAAAAGCATTGGAATCAAGGGGATGTGCTTGTGAGCTTGTACTTGATTCAAATGCTCCTGGGATATTATTTGAAAAGAATGGCTATTCTTGGCATAAAATATCAATTCCACAGGCTGGAGGTCATGCTGCAAATAAACTTACAACATTAAAAGCAGGATTTAAGACTATTAAAGCTGCATTTCAAAGTAGAAATCTAATTAAAAAAACTAAAGCAGATGTTGTTGTTGGAATTATTGGTGGAGGTGCAGTTGTCGGTTGTTTAGGTGCTAAAATTACCCATACTCCTGCTGTAGGAATATTAAGCACTCCATTGGATA
>JBJEIL010000071.1:0-9536 GCA_051876995.1 Methanobrevibacter sp.
TCTCTGTGAGAAACTTCAATCTGATCAGTAGGTTCTCCACTAACTTCTACAGGTATACTACGAGCAGCAAGTCTTACCTCATCAGGAGTTGGAGAATATTGTAAATTAGTAACTTCAGATTCATAAAGTTCCACTTCTTCAACATATCTTTCAATTTCATCATCTGAAGGTTTATAAATATCCAAACCTGTAGCTTCTCTAATTTTATCACCAAGAAGTACAGATAATGCTGCAGCAGTACCTCCTGCACTCCTAATAGGTCCAGCAAAATATACTGCAATATATTTCCCACCATCAGGATTCTCCTTAATTAAAACTTGAGAAATACCCTCCAAAGGAGCTGCCACTACACCTTCTGTAAGAATAGCTAAAGCAGTTCTTAAACCTTGATCTGCAAGTTGTTGACGTTTCTCTTCAGCAGCCTTACCTTCCTCTTCAATATCCTGAGAAGCAATTTCTGCAGCAATCTCAAAAGCTACCTTTTCACGGTCATTTAATTCTGCTTCTAATTCTTTGATTCTTTTAGCAACACCTTCAGGACCAACAAGCCCTTCTACTCTTTCTGCTAAATCCTTTGCCCTAGGAATTTCGCATTCTGTAGTCATATCCAAACCTTTAGAACGAGCTTCATTAGCAATATCATAGAGTTCAAGTGTTTCTTTTTCTAATCTATCAAAGTAATCCATAATATCCCTTATTTATATATAAAAAAGATTATAATTCTTAAAATTTAATTTAAAGAAATATATAAAAAAATAAAATTATTAATTTTCTACTAATAATTTTTATAAAAATTAGTATTTAATAATATCGAGGACGTGAAAACTATTTGAAAAAATCAGGATTTTAAATAGATTAAACGTCCCATAAACTAAAAATACCGTCATAAAACTATCTAAAACATTAATTTTAACAAATCTAATTATAAAATAATAATATAAAGAGTATTTATAAAAATCAATGAAAAATAAGAAAAAATAAATCAACAATAGTGAAAATATTAAAAATTTAAAGATGAAAAAGGATAAAAGAGAATTTTTAATAGTTTTAAATACCGTCAAAAACATCCTCATCTGCTTTATCCAACCATCCATTAACTATCTTAATAGCACAGTAATCTCCACACATAGTACATGCGTCACTATCTGAAGGAGGTCTATTTGCTCTTTTTGCACGTGCGTCCTCAGGAGAAATAGCGGCATTATACTGAGCTTCCCAGTCTAAAGACTTACGAGCCTCAGCCATTACTAAGTCCTTTTCACCATGGTGTATACCTTTAGCCATATCTCCAGCATATGCTCCGATTCTTGTTGAAATTACACCGGTTTTTACGTCTTCAGGAGATGGTAAAGCTAAATGTTCTGCAGGAGTAACATAACAAATAAAGTCAGCACCTGCTTTAGCAGATTCTGCAGCACCAATAGCTGATACAATATGATCATAACCGGGAGCAATATCACATACCAATGGTCCTAACATATAAAATGGTGCATTACTACATAGTTTCTTCTGAATAGTAACATTTGCAGGAATTTCATTTATTGGAATATGTCCGGGACCTTCTATCATTGTTTGAACACCAGCTTCCCTTGCGCGATCTACTAACTCGCCTAAAACAATGAGTTCCTGTACTTGAGCTCTATCAGTTGAATCAGCGATTGAACCTGCCCTCATCGCATTTGCAAGAGATAATACAACATCATATTCTTTTGCAATATCCAATACATAATCAAAGTTTTTATATAAAGGATTTTCTTTCTTGTTTTCAACCATCCATGAGGAGATAAAAGATCCTCCACGAGATACTAAACCACATTTACGGCCCTGTTTTTTAAGTCTTTTTAATGTTTCAACATTTACACTACAATGAATAGCCATAAAGTCTATACCCATTTTAGCTTGTTTTTCAATGGTTTTAAACATGTCCTCTTCTTCCATGTATATTACAGAACCATTTTCTCTAATAGATTCAATAGCTGCCTGATAAACAGGAACACTACCTACTGGAAGTGGAGACATATCCAATACTCTCTTCCTTATATCGTCCAAATCCCCACCAATACTTAACTCCATCAAACAATCTGCACCAGCATCAATTGCAACTTGAGCTTTATATACTTCCTCATCAAAGTTAACAATATCTGTAGAAGTACCTACAGTTGCGTTAACCTTTGTTTTAAGACCTGCACCTATACCGGTTGCCTTAATATCATGATTTACATTCTTTGGAATAACAATTGTACCATTTGCAACAGAGTTTAATATAAATTCCTCAGAAACTCCTTCCCTATGTGCAACAGTTTTCATCTCTTCTGTAATATTTCCAGATCTAGCTTCTTCTAATTGAGTCATAATCACACCATAATCCATTAATGAAATTGAAATTTATAAAATTCACATGATTAAAAAATCAAATTATTTTTAAATAAATCAAGTTGAATTAAGTAAAACCTCAATTTAAATTGATATTTAATAATTTAGATTAATCTTATTTAAAATTATCTATCAATCTTTAATTAAATTAAATTTTATTTGATAATAATAAAGAAGACTTTATTAAAAGATTAAAAAGCAAATAAAAACCAATTAACAAAAAAACATAATAAAACAATTAATTCATTTAAAATAAAATAAGGATTAAAAAAAAAACCAAAATAACTTTAAAAATCAATAATTCATTTAAAATAATTATCCAAATGATAAAAAACCAAAACAAAGTCAAATCAAGAATTCAACAGAACAAAGTTCCATAATTAAAAAGAAAGTTAAAAATCAATTAAAATCCATTGAGACAATAAGAGCTTATTAAAAAATAGAAAAAATAGCTAAAAAGAATTAATCATCATAAAATGAATTCATCCTTTCTAAAGCTTGTTGAAGTGAAGGGATATTGGTTTGACATCCTTGTTTTTCAACAATAAATGAGGAAACAGAAGATGCAAATTTAATAGCCTCTTCCAAAGATCTACCATTAAGGTAACAATATAAAAATGCAGCCTTATATGAATCTCCCGCACCTGTTGGATCTACAGCAGGTCTTGAAATAGCATCTACAGTAATTTTACCCTCTTTGGTATACAATACACTACCATTCTCCCTACATGTTTTAATAATTATTTCAGGACCCAAATCAAGTAAACCATCAATATCCATACCTAAAGTATTTATGATTCTATCAATTTCATAATTATTACCAAACAATATGGTAGAATTTTCAATAACCTGTCTAAGTCTTTCTGCAGGATATATAGTCAAATCCTGACCTGGATCAAATGACACCCCCTTACCTTGCCTTTTAGCCTCGCAAGATGCCTTCCAATTATAGTCGGGATCACCTGTTGCAAGATGTACAAAATCAACTTTACCGATAGCCTCCACAGGCACATCATAATTGGAGAATTTACCTCCTGCACCTTCATAGAAATAAGTTACCTGATCACTATTATCATTGTTTACCATGATAGCTGTGGCGTTAGGCTCTCCTTCAACATAGATTAAATAATCTGTATCAATATTATTATCCTCAAAAGATTTATAATAATCAGATTGTTTAAAATTCTCACCTACAGCAGAGATTAAAGTAGTATCCAATCCACAAATAGCTGCAACCATAGCTACATTAGCACCAGCACCTCCATATAATTTTTTCATAGACTCCATATGGGTAGATGTATTTATTTTTGGAAAATCATTAACCTGAATAATAACATCTGAGGCTGTGTGTCCAATAACCAATAGTTTAGGGTTTTCATCCATAAAATCACCTTATTAAATAAAAATAAATAAAAAAACAATGAATTCTTCAAAAATTTAAGTTATAGCCCAATAATAAAAGGAATACCCCTTAATAATTAAAGAAAAAATATAAGTAAGATATTATAATTTTAAGAAAAAATTACTATAAAAATCTTGTGATAATATTTAGATTATATATTATAATAATAGATTTCCATAGTATATGAAAAGTATTAATATAAAATATAATTTAGATAGATTAAAAATAGATTATATATGCACATCATAAAACAGACTAATTTTTAAAAAAAAAAAGACATAAATAGTTTAATATTAATTTAAAAGACAAATACGAAATAGAAAAGATAATACTCCCTAATTTTACAAAACATTAAATAATAAAAATAAATATTATTAATTAAGGGTGAATAAATATGTCCTCGACTGATACACATTTAAAAGGTTTAAAAGAAGAAATTTTAGATATAAAATGGTATTTATTCATATATCTCTTATTTTCAATATTATTTATTTATTCAAGTAAATTTGGACCAAAAACTGCCCTATCAGGATTTACAGTATTTACTACATTAAGCTGTATTTTATTATTAATTATAAACAAAAAAGAGTTGCCTATACATAAAGTAGCTTTTTTAATAATCATTGTCTTTGGTTTATGTTTAGTTTTTTTAACTCCAATATATGGAGGGCCTGATGAATTTGAACATATTGTAAGGGCGGAATTAACATCTAGAGGAGAGTTAATCCCACAGTATATTGATAATCCAAGCAACAATTTAACTCACAAAGATTATATAAGCATAAGATCAATTTATTTAATCAATCAAAAAAATGAATACCATGGAGCCTTGTTTCAAAAGACAATATTTCAAACTCCATGGGATACGCAAAAGATAGATTATACACCAACATTTGTTTATTGTGCATTTGCTCAAAATCCTTTTTATGGATATATTGCACCTGCAATTGGAATGTTTATAGCAAAAAAATTAGATTTAAATAATATATGGTTATTATGGCTTGGAAGATTGTTTAATTTAATATTATATGCTGGAATAGCATCATATGCAATTAAAAAAGCACCAATATATAAAGAAGCATTATTTGTATGTGCTTGTTTCCCATTATCCATTGCCCAAGCCTCAATAATAAGTATAGATGCAACTATAAATTCATTAATGTTACTTGTAATTGGATATTTCTTATATATGTATGAATTAGAAGACCATGCCTTAACTTGGAAACATATAACAATCTTTTCTATTTTAACATTATTATGTGCATTAACGAAAATAACATTCATAGCATTAGGATTATTAATATTTTTAATACCTAAATCCAAATTTAAAAATAATAAAACAAACATATTGAAAGTGATTGGATTTTTAGCTATTAGTTTACTTACAGAATTATGGTTAAAACTATATTCAAACAAAGTAATTGCAAACTGCGGAAACAGGATGTATTACCTTAAAAATGAAGCAAGCCACAAAGCATACATATTACATCATCCAATTTCCTATATAAAAAGCATGTTACATCCACAGTTACATTCATTTTTACTGAAAAATATATTTTATTTTGGTAATAACGGACTTATTAATGATGCCACCATGGGAGTAGCTTTAATATCATTTTTAATATTCTGCATAATTTATCCTCAAAATAAGAAAATTAAAAGAAGTGGAAGAATAGGTATATTCTTCATAGGACTAATAATCTTATTTGGAACAATTACTACACTATATTTATCTTATACAAAACGTTTCGATTTAATATTAGGTGTTCAAGGAAGATATTTATTACCTCTACTCGTATTTGCCCCAATGATATTAAATATCAATAATACATACAAACCTACATTCAAAGTTAGATTATTACTATATACATTAGTGATTTTCTTTTGTACAACACTTAGATTTGGAACAATCCTACAATATTTAATATTAATATAGAATTATTAATATTAAAGAATATTCTTTTATTTTTAATATCCTATTGGAGTAAAACCCTCTAATCTGATAACATCAGAACATTTATCTAATATATACTCAACAAAATCATCAACTCTACCATCATATCCAGGATTATATACCAAACCTAATGAATGTCTTGTCTGATTTTTTAAAACAGAATTACCTTTAAAATAGCTGGCATTTAGGAAAGTATAAAGATTATCAGAGTTCTTAACAAGTTTAAATGCATCAAACTGAGATTTGACTTCTTTTACTATATTATAATCAATATCATTAAAGTTTAATGTATCCCATACCAATCTCTGAGCCGTACCTTTAACAGAGACAAAATCCAAATTAGACAAATCATCTATAGCATTTATCTTTTGATTGTTTTCATCGTTTGAAACAAGAACCAATGAATCAAATGCAATAGGCGTGAAATTTAAATCCTCCTTAAATGCCAAAAGAGGATCATCCAAAGCAAGAATATCAATCAAATCATCCTTTGCAAGATCATATGCATTATCATTATCGGTACTTAGAACCTGAATATTGAAAGGCAAATCCAATGATTCGATTAAACCTGTAATAATATGTCCACCAGCAATACGAATATTATCTGATTTTTTAAGACGATTGTTATATGTATGATAGATATCTAAAAGTTCCAAACCCTTATCTGTAAGTTCACTTCCAGAACCTACTTTATCTACAAGTTTATATCCCAAAGACTTTTCTGCATTAATGATTCTTCTGTTAAAAACAGAATGGGAAATGCCCAACTTTTTAGCTGCTTTTCTTTGAGAAAATGTTTTAGATAACAGGTCTAAAGATTGAAACAACTTATAATTATAAATCTTATCATTTATTTCAATGCCAATTACCGGTTTTACCTCATCAGTCATGATCATGCCTTTTAATATAATTAATAATTGCTAATTTTTTAATCTGAATCAAAATTAATATATAGTATATTATAGTTATTATTATAAAAATAATGTTTAGATAATATATGGGAAGATTAATATGGAGTTAATGAAATCATCTATTGAAGCAATTATAGAGAATGTAAAAGAAGCTGAAACCTATCTTGACAATGATGAAATTAATAATTTCATGAATGAGATTACCAATGCCGAGAATGTTTTTGTAATAGGTGCAGGCAGATCAGGACTTGTTGCAAAAGCTTTTGCAATGAGATTAATGCATTTAGGAATAAGTGCATATGTTGTTGGAGAGACCATATCCCCTGCAATAAATGATGAGGATTGTATTTTGGCGATTTCAGGTTCAGGAGAAACTAACACAATTGTTTCTGCTGCAAAAACATCCAAAAAAAGAGGAGCGAGAATATTATCCCTAACTTCATATCCGGAATCATCCTTAGGAAAAATATCTGATGTTTCCATATATGTTAGAGGAAGAACTAAAGCCGAGGCAGATGATAGAAATTATCTTAAACGTCAAATCGATGGTAATTACACATCACTTACTCCATTAGGTACTGCTTTTGAATTAACCTCACTCATATTTCTAGATGGACTTATATGTGAATTAATGAACAAGCTAGGTAAAACCGAAAATGACTTGAAAAAAAGACATGCAGTACTCGAATAAATAAAATACAAATTTTTCCTATTTTTAATATTTTATTAACAATTATAAAACCTTTTATGGATTTATATAAATTCTATAAAATAGATTTTAATATACTATTTTTAATTTAACTAGTACAATTAAATCGAAGAACATACTACTTTTAATATTAAATAAAGGATAATAAAAACAATGACATATTGTACTTAATTTTAAGCAAATATAGATTAAATCAACAATATTTAAATCTTAAATAAATACCAATAGAATCAAAGAGCATACTATTTTTAATTTTGACTAGAATAAATTTAAGGAATAAAACCATTTAATAGTTTAAACACCGTTTTTAACAATTTAAAGAAAAATAGTCAATTTCAATTAAGATATTAAAACATTGATTAGATATAATTTTTCTAATAGAATTGATTAAAGAATTCCAAATAAAAAATATACCCTAATAAGAGTAATTAGAAAGATATTTATAAAATCGAAATGTAATTTAAATATATCGATAATATTAATTATTTAATAAAATTAAATTTGATTTAAATAAATACTTTAAAAGAAGTTTAAAGAGCAAATTAAATTGTAAATTACTATATTGTTAAAATAAAATAATTTAAACCTATTTTTTAATTTAAATAAATAATTGATATCTAAGAATTTATATTCATTTCAATGAAAAAATTATATGGGATACAATGGATAGGAAATCTAAGATCATAATAGGTATTCTAATTATTCTTGTTATATCTTTAATTGCTGTAAACGTTTTTTTAACACCTTCCTCAGTTAAATCTAATGAAAATCATACTATAACAGACATGGCAAATAGAAGTTTAACTGTACCTGAAAGTGTTAGTAAAGTTGTTTCTACTAGCCCTCCAATTACCACAATACTTTACATGATTGCCCCGGATAAATTAGGAGGAATGAACTTCCAATGGACAAGTGACGAATTAAAGTATGTGCCTAGCCAATATCAAAATTATCCGAATATAGGCGGTTGGTATGGAACACAAACAGGAAACTACGAACAATTTTTAGCTACAGAACCGGAGATTATATTTGACTCTGTAGATGAAAGTGGTGAAGTGTCTGATGTAGAAGATAGACAGAAAAAATTTGGTTCAATTCCTGATGTTGCAGTTTACGATGATACAAATATTACTACAATGAATTCATCTATTGAATTTGTTGGAAAGGTAGTTGGTGAAGAGTCAAAAGCTAAAGAACTTAATGAATTTAATGAAAAGAACATCAATAAAGTTGAAAGTGTAGCTAAAAACATTCCTGATAGTGAAAGGAAAAAGGTATACTATGCTGAGAGTACTGACGGTCTATCAACTGATCCTTCAGGTTCTGTACATGGTCAATTAATTGATTTATGTGGAGGAAAAAATGTTGCGGACATTGGAAATTCCAATTCCTCAAGTAGTGTGCAAGTTTCCATTGAACAGGTAATAAAATGGAACCCTGATATAATCATAACTACAGACTCTGAATTCTATAACAGCGTATATAATAACTCAAAATGGTCCAATATAAAAGCAGTTAAAAACCATCAAGTTTATTTATCCCCTTCCTCACCATACAAATGGTTTGATAGACCTGTTGGTGCTAATATGATAATTGGAGTTCCTTGGACTGCCAAAGTAATTTATCCAGAGAAATTTAAGGACATTGACTTAAAGGATGAAACCCATGAATTTTATAATGAGTTTTATCATATTGACTTAAGTGATGATCAGATTACAGAATTACTTAAAAGTTCTGGATTAAACGAGACAAATATGTAATATTATAGGCATAAAGGAACTCTAATAGAGAGAATAAAGAATTTAAGGATAGTAATTAGAGAATGGTGGAAAAATGGAAGATAACGAGATATTAGAATGGACATTATTAATAGTACTTCCAATAATAATGTTCTTTTTATCATTTGCAATTGGAAGGTATCCAATAGCTCCTATTGATGTTATTAAAACAATATTAAGTCCTATAATACCTTCACTTGCTGTTTCTCCATCAGTTTCAACCATAGTATTTCAGATAAGACTTCCAAGAATCATAGCGGCAATGTTAGTAGGTGCGTCACTGTCAATTGCAGGTGCTGCATTTCAAGGTATTTTTAAAAACCCCCTTGTATCACCAGACCTTTTAGGTGTTGCAAATGGTGCAGGATTCGGGGCAAGCATTGCTATTCTCCTATCAATGGGAAATGTG
>JBJEIL010000072.1:0-9460 GCA_051876995.1 Methanobrevibacter sp.
AGTCCAGTTTCCATTGATAAAAAACCTTTAAGTGATCTTGCAACACCTTCAATAGATAAATTATCCGGACGGTTTGGGAAGAATTCAACTTTAATTTCTTTATCATTATAGTCTTCAATGTCGCTTCCCATCATTGGTAATGTGTTAATAAGTTTATCTTTTTCGATATCAATTCCTAAGTCTTTTAAATCTTGATATTCAAATGTAATAACTGGCATTATATATCTCCAAACTTTTTTTTTTAAAAAAAATAATTAGTAACATTAAAATTTTAAATTTTAAATAAATTTAAGTAATAAATTTAGAATCCGAAGATTATTATGAAAAATAATGATTCTATTACAAAGTGCATTGCCCTGTGTTCTATTGGTGACATATTTCCAATAAATATGGAATGGGTTAAATCTATTGTTAAATGTATTAATGCGGCTAAAAATCCAATTTCAATATTCAAGAATACAAGTGACAGTATAATAAAGTGGAATACCGCTTCTAAGAATTCATGAATCAGCCATGCTTTAACATTACTTTTAGTACTTATATGGAGTATTCCTCCAAATAGGATATAGAAATCATTAAATATGTTCCAAGTAAGTTGTCCATGGATAATATCACTTATGGCTAATACGATTGCAATATAAAACCATAATAATTCCATAACTCTTTCTCCATTAGTTTTTTAAAAATTAATTTTATTAAATTATAATAATGTATTTTATTAATTATATTAATTAAATATTTATCTATTATTAATAATAATATAATATTATAAAATATAATTTTTTTAAAATAATCAGATTGAAAAATTTTTAGTTTTCTTGCTTTTAAAAATTCTTAAAAAACTTTATTTTTAAAATAAAATATATATTATTATATACTTAGTTTTTAGAATTTATTATGGTATGAATATTTTAAAAAATTATTAATTTTTTTAAATTTATAATTGATATTTACTTGATTTTTATACAAGAATTCGTTGTGAAAATATGGCAGCCGAAGATATACCAAAAGATTATGACCATACGAAAGAGAAATTATGGCAAGAGAAATGGCAAGACGATGAGATTTATAAATATATTGGTGATGGAACAAGACCAAGATATATTATTGATACTCCTCCACCATATCCAACAGGTAAAATTCATTTAGGGCATGTTTTAAACTGGGTTTATATGGATATGGATGCAAGATACAGAAGACAGAAAGGTTATGATGTACTATTCCCTCAAGGCTGGGATTGTCATGGACTTCCTACCGAGGTAAAAGTTGAAGAAATCCATAACATTAAGAAAAATGATGTTTCAAGAGCTGAATTCAGGGATATGTGTATTGATTTAACTACTGAAAACATTGATCTTATGAAGAAACAAATGTTATCAGTTGGTTTCTCACAAGACTGGTCCAGAGAATTCATTACAATGACCCCGGAATACAGAAAGAGAACTCAATATTCCTTCCTAAAAATGTATGAACAAGGATTGATTTATAGAGGTATCCACCCTGTATATTGGTGTCCTAGATGTGAAACAGCTATTGCATTTGCAGAGGTTGAATATACTGATAATCAATCTCATTTAAATTATGTTAATTTCCCACCTGCAGATTTATCTGGTGTAACTGAATTTCCAGAAGATAATTCTTATATAAGACCTGACGGTAGAAATTCTGATCCTAAAGAAGATGGAATTCTAATTGCAACTTCAAGACCTGAATTAATGTCAGCTTGTGTAGCTGTTGTAATTCATCCTGATGATGAAAGATATAATCGTCTTTTAGGTAAATATGTAGAAGTACCTTTAACCTCTCAGAAAGTTAAAATCATTGCAGATGAGGAAGTAGATCCTGAATTTGGTACGGGTGCAGTAATGGTTTGTACCTTTGGGGATAAAACCGATGTGGCTTGGGTTAATAAATATGACCTTGAAGTAATTGAAGCTATTACAGAACAAGGTACTATGACCTCAGCAGCAGGTAGATATGAGGGTATGACCTTGGCTGATGCTAAAGAGGCTACAATTAGGGATTTAAAAGATGAGGGATATCTTATAAAACAAGAAGACCTTGAACAAAATGTTGGAACCTGTTGGAGATGTAAAACTCCTATTGAAATTCTTGTTAAAAAACAATGGTTTATTGCTGTTAGAAAACTAATTGACCAAGTTAAAGAAGCATCTAATGAGATTAATTGGGTTCCAAAACATATGGAATCAAGACTCTTAAATTGGGCAGATTCAATGGAATGGGATTGGTGTATCTCAAGACAAAGGTTATTTGCAACACCTATACCTGTTTGGTATTGTAAAAACTGTGGTAAAATCATCTTACCTGATGAAGATCAATTACCAATTGATCCAACTGTAGATAAACCAAATCATCCTTGTGAATGTGGATGTGAAGAGTTCATTGGTGAAACTGATGTATTGGATACCTGGATGGACAGTTCAATTTCACCACTTTCTATTGCAGGATGGCCTGATCCGTCATATGTTAATGATTTTCCGGCAACCATACGTCCTCAAGGACATGATATTATTCGTACATGGACATTTTATACCATTTTAAGATGTCTGGCATTAACAGGTAAAAAGCCATGGAGTGATATTGTAATTAATGGTATGGTATTTGGTGAAGACGGATATAAAATGAGTAAGTCCCGTGGAAATGTTATTGGTCCTGAGGATGTTATCGATGAATATGGTGCAGATCCATTAAGGACATGGGCAGCAAATAGCCTTCCAGGTTCTGATGTGGCATTTGCATGGAAGGATATTAAACATGGTTATAAATTCCTTAGAAAATTCTGGAATGCATTTAGATTTATTAGTATGCACATATTCTCCGATGATGATTTATCCAATGATTGTGAAATAAAACAAAATTTAAATCCATCTGATATGTGGATTCTAGCTAAGTTTAATAAAGTTAATCAGATTGTTGATAAAGCATTTGAAGACTTTGAATATGCAAAAACCATAACCACTATTGAACAATTTGTATGGCATGATTTCTGTGATGAATATATTGAATCTGTAAAATACAGGTTATACAATGATGACATTTCAGACGAATCAAGAATTGCAGCAAAATATACTCTTAAATATGTAGTGGAAAACACTTTAAAATTACTTGCTCCAATTACTCCATTCTTTACGGAAGAGGTATTCCAACACTTTAATAAAGGAAGTATTCATTGTACTTCATGGCCTGAAGTGGGGGAAGAATTTGATAAAGATGAGTTAAGGGACAATGGTGATATTGCTGTACTTTTAATTGATGAGGTTAGGAGATTTAAATCCTCTAATAAAATAGCATTAAATGCTCCTTTATCCACTGTTAACGTTTATACAAATGATGAATTAAAAGAAGTATTTGATGAGTTTGCAGAGGATATTAAAGGTACTTTAAAAATTAATAATTTAGATGTACAAACTGGAAAACCAGATGTACATGAAATTGTCGTTGAAGTAGAACCTGATATGAGTAAAATCGGACCTACATTTAGAAAAGATGCAGGTAAAATTATAGGATATATTAAATCTCATACAGCTGAGGAGATTGCAAAAGAATTAGATGAAAATTCAAGACTTACCATTGATGATTTGGAAGTTAGTGAGGATTTCCTAAATTTAAAAACTGAAGTTGTAGGTTCTACTGGTGAAAAGGTAGATATCTTCCAATCTGAAGATTTAGATGTTATATTGGAAGTTATTAGATAGTTAATTTAATAATTTCCCTATTTTTATTTTTTCTTAGGACTCTTTTTTTATATTGTCTTTTTTTTTATTAATATTTCTCAGATATTTGTTTTAAAATTATAAAAATTTATAAAATGAATATATAATAATATAATATATTATACTATTTTATTTTGAAAATTTAATTTCACTTCTTAAAATAATTTATGACTTGATTAATATGATATTAAAATTTAAAAGATGTTTAGATATTGAAGGGGTTGTTCAAGCTCCTCCATCAAAGAGTTACACTCATAGAGCTATTATTTTAGCTTCACTTGCAGAGGGTGAAAGTTTACTTTTCAATCCTTTAATTTCTGCCGATACACTTGCAACTTTATCTGCATGTTCCACTTTTGGTGCAAAAATTACTAATTTCTCAGATTATATTGAGGTTGAGGGAGTTGGGGGTAAAGTTTCTCCTAATTTTGAACCTTTGATTGCAGGTGTTGAAAGGGAACCTATTATTGATTTAGCTAATTCCGGAACATCCCTTAGGCTTTTAACATCTGTTGCGGCCTTAGGTGACAATAAAGTAATATTTACAGGTGATGAATCACTTAAGACAAGACCGATGGCTAATCTTTTGGATGCCTTAAGTGATTTGGGTGTTAAAACAGAGTCTGTTAATGGTAAAGCACCTATAACTGTCTATCCAGGTTTTACTGGAGGAAGTACTTCTATTTCTGGTGATGTATCCTCCCAGTTTATATCCTCAATTCTTATATCATCCCCATTAACTGAAAAGGGTGTTGACTTGGAAGTTTTACCTGAATTTGTTTCAAAACCTTATGTGGGTATGACTATTGATTTAATGAATAAATTCTCTGTTGATGTGGAATCCTGTGAAAATATTAAACATGATTCCTGTAATAAGGATTATAAATCATGTACAGTATCTAATTTTAAAGTTGAACCTCAAATGTATAAAGGTTGTGAGTATACAATTGAGGGAGATTATTCTTCCTGTTCATATCTTCTTGCAGCCTGTGGCATATTTGGTGGTGAAATTACTATATTAAATCTTTTTAAAGATTCTAAACAAGGAGATAAGATTATTCTAGATATTTTAAGTAAAATGGGTGCAGATATTACCTGTGATGATTCCTCTGTAACTATTAAATCTGATGGAAATCTTAATGCAATTGATACTATTGATTTATCAGATGCCCCTGATTTACTTATTACTGTTGCAGTTTTAGCATCACTTGCAAAAGGTAGAACTAAAATCATTGGAATCGGTCACACCAGATTTAAGGAAACAGACAGAATTTCCACTACATGTGAAGAACTTAGAAAATGTGGCTGTGAACTTGAGGAGTTTGAGGATTATATTATAATTAACGGCCAGACTATGGATAAGAATAAGGAGATTATCCTATCTTCCCATAAAGATCATAGACTAGCTATGGGATTGATCTTACTAAATCTTAAAGGTTATAATGTTTCAATTGAAGATGGTGATGTTTTCAGTGTGTCTTTCCCGAATTTCATTGAACTTATGAAAGAAATTGGCATAAATTTAAAATTAGAGTATGAGGCATAATCATGACAGATAATCGTGTTGATAGGATTAAAAAAATCATGGAAATCTTAAATGAAAACTATACCATTAGGGTTGTATGTAACAGGGATCCATATAAGGTTCTTATTAGAACCATTTTGTCCCAGAGAACAAGGGATGAAAATACAGATCAAGCTACTGAAAATCTTTTCAATGTTTATCCTGATATTTATGCTGTAGCTGATGGGTCAATTGAAAAAATTCAGGAACTTATAAAACCTGCTGGTTTTTACAGAGTTAAGGCAGGCCGTATTAAGGAGGTTTCCAGAATTCTAATAGATCAATATGGTGGTGAGGTTCCAGATGATTTAAAGGAGCTTATGTCACTTCCAGGTGTTGGAAGGAAAACTGCTAATTGTGTTTTGGTATTTGCTTTTAATGAACCTGCTATTCCGGTAGATACTCATGTTCATAGAATTTCAAATAGGTGGGGTTTTGTAGATACTAAAAAACCAGAGGACACAGAGAAGGAATTGATGAGTTTTGTTCCAAAAGATTTATGGATAGAACTTAATGATCTAATGGTACAATTTGGTCAAACCATATGTAAGCCAACTTCACCTCAATGTGAAATTTGTCCAATATATGATTTATGTGATTATGATCCATTGAATGATGAAAAGGATGTTTAATTTATTTTAATTAATTGTTTTACTTTGATTTAGCTCTTTTCAAATAATTTCCTTATCTTTATTATTTTTTATTATTTTAAATATTTTTGAATTTAAATCAAAACATTTATAAGTAACAAAATTAAATATAACTATAGTTATATAATGAGGTTTATAATCTTAAAAATTTTTGTGTGATATTTATAAACTTATTATATGATTTTTTTTAAAAAAGCCTGCAATTATAGTTGTTGGTTTAAATTGTTGAGATGTTTTTATTAAATTTAAATTAAGAAAATCTTACATTTAATAAATTATAACAATAGTTATATTTTATATTAAATGTAATTTTTTTAAATATATTTGAAATAATATTTATTAAAAATTATAATACAAGAGAATTTATGACAATAATTATATTATAATATACATCTTAAATAATAAAAACAAAAATTTGTTAAACTTTAAAAAATAAAATTATATTAATTGAAATTATGGTGATAAAAAATGGTCAACTTACCAAAATTAACAAGAGGAATAGCAGAAAATGTTACAGAAATTATAGGAAATACTCCATTAGTAAGATTAAATAATTTAGCCGGAGACTTAGATGCAGATGTGCTTGTAAAGGTTGAAGGTGTTAATCCTTCAGGTAGTGTAAAAGATAGGATTGGTGTGGCATTGATTGAAGATGCTGAAGAGAAAGGAATTTTAAATAAGGATTCTGTAATTATTGAGCCAACAAGTGGTAACACTGGTATTGGACTTGCATTTGTAGCTGCACAAAGAGGATACAGATTAATCTTAACAATGCCTGAAACCATGTCTGTTGAAAGAAGAAAATTACTTGCAGTATATGGTGCTGAGATTGTATTAACTCCGGGTTCAGAAGGTATGGGTGGAGCTATTGCTAAAGCTGATGAATTACTTAAGGAAATTCCAAATTCTGTAAATCCTGCACAATTTAAAAATCAAGCAAATCCAGAATTCCATAAGAAAACCACAGCTCAAGAAATTATAAGGGATACTGATGGAAATGTGGATATTGTTGTAGCAGGAGTAGGTACTGGAGGAACTATCACTGGTATTGCAGAGGGTATTAAAGAAGTAAATCCGGATTTAAAAGCTGTTGCAGTTGAACCAGAAACATCACAAACTTTAGGTAGGGGTGAAAAAGGTCCACATAAAATCCAAGGTATTGGTGCGGGATTTGTTCCGGAAACTTACCATGGCGATGTAATAGATGAAATCGTACCTGTAAGTGATGATGATGCAGCAAAAACTTTACTTGCACTTGCAAGAGAAGAAGGTATTTTTGCAGGAATTTCCTCTGGAGCAGCAACTTATGCAGCTTTAGAACTTGCTCGTAAACCTGAAAACAAAGGTAAAACTATTGTAGCTATTTTACCAGATTCAGGAGATAGATATTTATCCACTGAATGGGTTTTCAGTGATATTTATGAGAAATATGGTCCTGAGATATTTCCACAAGACTAATTTCAGAGTTTAAATTCAAATAGCAATTTTAAAAATTAGATTAATATTAATCTAAAATCATTTATTTTCTTTTTTTAAATCATTTAAATTATTTTAAATTCTGAATTAATTTTATATATTATATAATTAAAAATATATAATAATTAAAATTTTTTAAATAATTTTTAGGTGATATCTAATGTTTAACAGAATAAGAGAGGATATTGTAACAGCTAAAATGAGAGATCCTGCATGTAGGAGTTCTATTGAAGTCTTATTTTGTTATCCTGGAGTTTATGCAATATGGTTCCATTTATTTAGTCACTGGCTATGGATTCACGGAGCTAAATTTTTAGCAAGATTTAATTCAACAATTGGAAGGTGGTTAACTGGTGTTGAAATCCATCCAGGTGCTCTTTTAGGTAGAAGGGTTTTTATAGATCATGGTATGGGTGTTGTAATAGGTGAAACTACCATTGTAGGTGATGATGTATTAATTTATCAAGGTGCCGTTTTAGGAGGTACTTCATTAGAGAAAAAGAAAAGACATCCTACTGTTGAGGATGCGGTTGTAGTAGGTGCAGGTGCTAAAGTAATGGGGGATATTACAATTGGTTATTCCTCTAAAATTGGTGCTGGCTCTGTTGTGCTTAAAGATGTTCCACCACATTCAACCTGTGTAGGCATTCCTGGCAGAGTAGTTAAGTCTAAAACTAATTCATGTCCTTTAGATTTAGAACATAATAAACTTCCAGATCCTGTTAAAGATAAAATAAAATCTATTAATAAACGTCAATCTGATATTGAAAAAGAGATTACAGCTTTAAGAGAATTATATACCGCACAGTATTCCGGAACCAAGTATGAAAATTTTAAAGAATAATTTTTTTTAAGATTGTTCCTAGATTCATTTTATTTATAATATTATTATTGAACTTGGATAAAAGATTCATTTTCAATTTAATTTAGATATGAACTTTTAGATTTTTTTATTTTCAGAAAATTTTTTTTTAATAAAAAATTATATTTTATTTATAAGATTAGATTAATATTACAATGTTATATTTTCTTTATTTTTTAAAATACAGCTATTTTTGAATTTTTTTTATTATTAACTAGTTAAATTGGCTTTTTTACGGTTAATTTCTCTTTAATATCATTATTTTGATATTAGATACTTTTATATATTAGAAAATTATAATAATATTTAAATAAGTTAACAATAGTAAAGTTTATTGATAGAAGTTGTAGAATTTATATATTTAAATAAAAAATATGAGGGGATTAAAATGAAACCACCTTGTGAAATGGTAGTTTGGTATGTAATTCCGGCAATTCGTTCTGAATTAGCTAAACAACTCTTATCTTTAGGTATGAAACAAAAAGATATCTCAGAGTTAATGGATATTACTCAACCAGCAGTTAGTCAATATATTACTGATAAAAGAGGTAGTGAGTTAGAACTTTCAGATGATGTTAAGGCATTAATAAGAAATTTTGCAATTGATCTTTATAATGGGGATGCTAAAAAATTAGATATTATACCACGTACATGTGAGATATGTCGTTTTATTAAAGCTGAAGATGTAATGTGTCAATTACATCATGATAAAGGTAATATGCCCCTTGAATGTCATGCTTGCTTAGGTTCTAATATGAGATGTTAAGATACTTTAACTTTTATTAAAACCTCTTTTTTATTTTTATTTAAAAAAATTTATATACTATGAAAAATACATAACTTTATATACTAGTTTTTACTAAAATTATAATGTTGAATAAATTGGCAAGGTGACCGAGAGGCTTAGGTGCGTGGCTGCAGACCATGATACTGGGGTTCAAATCCCTATCTTGCCTTTAAATTATTTAATCTGACTTTTTTTATTATTTGAGTTTCCTATGATAATTTTTTTATAAATTTTCATCGATTTTTAGATATGTCCTACTATTTTTTTAAGAGATTACAAAATTTTATATGTTATAATTAAAAAAATATTAGTATTATATATTTAATAGACTTAAAAAATTATAGGATTCATGAATTCTTAAATTTAAATGTTTGAATACTATTTTTA
>JBJEIL010000073.1:0-9396 GCA_051876995.1 Methanobrevibacter sp.
ATATTTTTACTTTAGGCGGACTTGCTACAGGTCAACCTGTAGAGGAGACTACAGTTTATGGTGCCGCTACCGATGAGGAGAAAATCGATATTTTAAAGGATGCAGGTATAGAAATCAGGTCTGTTGATGGTGGAATCATTGGAGCTTCAGGATTATTTTTAGGTTTAGGTCAACTTAGAGGAATGTCTGGTGCTTGTTTGATGGGTGAAACCCCAGGTTATTTTATAGATGCCGAAGCTGCAGAAGCATTATTAAATAAACTATCTATTCTACTTAAAATAGAAGTAAACACTGATAAACTTGAAGAAAGGGCAGAAGAAACTAGACAAATGATTTCTAAAGCTCAACAAATGGAACAAGATATGATTAATCGTTCTATGCCAAAACAGGATAAAGATGATTTAAGATATATCGGTTAATTTTTTATTATTTTTTTTAATTTCTTACTTTTTTTATTTTAATTAATATGGAAATATTCTATATTTTTTTAGTTTCTTAGTTTTTTATAATAATAGGGGAATTCTTTATAATTTTTTATTTAAAAGAGATTATAGTTTGTTTTATTTTCTAAGTATTCTTTAAATAGGGAATTTGAATCTACTTTGTCTATGATTATCTGTCTGATCTTTTTTTCAAAAGTTTAATATATTAAATTAACTAATCATTACTTATGTTAATTAATACTGATTTACATGTTCACAGTTGTTTCTCCATGGCAACATCTAAGGATATGTTAATAGAGAACATGGCTCCAAAAGCTAAGGAAAAAGGTCTTAATCTTGTTGGTACAGGGGATGCTTTCCATCCAAAATGGCTTGAAATGATTGAGGAAAATACTGAATATGTTGGTGATGGAATATACTCATATAAAGATTGTGATTTTATTCTAACTGTTGAGGTTGAGGCAGAAAAGAAAATACACCACTTGATTATACTTCCAAATATGGATACAGCCCGTGAACTTTCAGATAAATTGGTATCTAAGAATAAATATTCCGATGGAAGGCCACGTACTAAAATGACTGGTAGTGAAATTTTCGATATGATTAGGGATTATGATTGTTTAATTGGTCCTGCCCATGCTTTCACACCCTGGACTGGAATGTATAAATCTTATGATAGTATCTATGATTGTTATGGTGGAAAGGTTGATTTTGTAGAATTAGGTTTATCTGCAGATACAGATATGGCAGATACAGTTAAAGAATTAAAAGATTTTCCATTTCTATCAAACTCAGATGCACATTCTCCATGGCCTCATAGATTAGGTCGAGAGTTTAATCAAATAGAGTTGAAAGATATTTCATATTCCTCACTAAAATATGCAATAAAACATAAGAAAATTAAAGCTAACTATGGTCTTGTTCCAAACTTGGGAAAATATCACATGACAGCATGTACAAACTGTCACAGTTTAGTAGATCCTTTAATAGCAAAGGAAAATAATATGAAATGTTTGGACTGTGGTGGAAGAATTAAAAAAGGTGTAGACTATAGGATTAGTGAGATTAATGACTATGATTCACCTCATCATCCAGACTTTAGGCCCCCCTATGTCCATTTAATGCCTCTTGCAGAAATTATATCTAAGGTTTATGATAAAGGGGTTACAACGAAAACGGTTCAAGGTAAATGGGAAAATCTTATAAATAAGTTTGGTCCTGAAATTGAGGTTTTAATTAATACTCCAATTGAGGATATTGAAGAGGTAGACTCAAAGATTTCAAATGGTATTTTGTCATTTAGAAATGGTACTGTACATATCACACCAGGTGGTGGCGGAAAATATGGTGAAATATCTTTTGATAAAGTGGAAAAACAGGAAAATACAGACTCAAAAAGGGTAGTCACATTAGATAATTTTAGTTGATTTTTAATATCTAATGGTATTTATTTTAGATAACTTTTTTAAATAATTCAAGTTAAGGAAATTATATTTTAGATTATTTCTATTTCAAATTATATCAATTCTTCAGACTCTTCAATGAGTTTGAATATTTTATCATTATTTAATGAATAAAAGACCCTTTTATTTTCCTTTCTATTCTTTACAATATTGTGATGTCTTAATATTCTTAATTGATGTGAAATACTTGATTGGCTCATATCTAATAATATGGATAACTCACAGACACATAATTCTTTGATTTTCAATGCATTAATGATTCTAATTCTATTGTAATCCCCAAGCAATTTAAATATATTTGCTGTGTCTTCATAAGTCTTACAGGTTTTCATTTCCCTTGAAACTTCTTCAATAACATCTTCTCTTATACTTTTAATCTCACATATATCATTTGCCATAGTTTTATATTAAGTTATATTTATTATAAAAGTTTCTAAGTTTAAAAGTTAAAAAAATGAGAGCTATTTATAAAACGGACTTGGCGGGATTTGAACCCGCGATCTTTAGATTAGGAGTCTAACGCCCTATCCAGCTAGGCTACAAGCCCTTTTTTTAATTAAATTCATGATTAAACAGTAAATTTTTTAAAGTAAGTAAATTAATAAAAAAAGTATCTTTTATACGGACCGGCCGGGATTTGAACCCGGGATCTTCGGATTAGAAGTCCGACGCCCTATCCTACTAGGCTACCGGCCCATGTATATCAACATTAGAATATTAGTTTAAACTAATATATAAATATTACTATTTTTTAAGTAATATTACTAAATTTTAAATTTTTTTAAAAAAAAGATTATAATCAGTAAATGTTTTTACTGATTATTATGGTGTTTTTAAGCACCGCCTCCACCTTCGATTTGATTTCCATCCTTATCATAAGTAATAAATCCAACTTTCTGGTCAAGGTAATTATATTTAGTTACAGTATAAGATCCATCGGAATGATATGTGGTTAATTCATATGCAACTGCATGTATGTCGCCGTTATTTGATCCACCATTATCATTTGAGCCGCCGTTATCATTTGGAGTAATAGCATTGTTTCCACTGTCATCACTACTACCACTATCACTACCATCGTAGTAACCAGCACCAGAACTGTCTCCTCCAGAATATTGGCTATCAGAACCACTGTTATCTGATGAGCCAGAGCCAGAATTATCTGTATTGGTACTTACGTTAGTAGAATTTCCTACACCAGATCCTCCGTTATCTGCACCAATTCCTTGAAGATTCTTGAATACTCCGTTATCTTCACTAGTTAATCCATAAGCAGTTACTCCTGCTGCAATACAAATAACAATAATAATTGAGATAATAATATTAGATTTTTCCACTCAACTCACCTCTATATTGTAAAAGACTTATTCTGTAAAAAATTTATAATTATAATAAATTACACTTATAAATCTTTTACAAAATATTATAATAATATATATTATTTTTATAATATGATTTTTTTTATTTATAAAATTTTGTATATCTTATTTTATTTATTTTTTGTATTACTTTTTATCTAAAAATTCATAAAATTGTTTTTTTATTTTATTAAATTAATTATTTTATTCTTTTTATAGAAATTTAAAGCATATATACTACTTTTTTTCTAATTATTCATTATTTGCTTTTTATTTTAATTTTTTTAATAAATTTTAAAATTATGTATTATATGTATATTTTTTTTAAATTTTATATAACTTATGTATAATTTTCATTTATTATAAAAGTTTTATTATATAAATTTTTCGTTTTACTTTATTAAAAATCATTTATATATCATCTTTAATAAAGTAAATACTGTCGTTGGTTTCTAATTTTTTAATATAAGAGGTGACACATTTGAGTGAAAAAATAGTTATATCACCTACTACCAGACAAGAAGGCCACGCAGAACTTGTCATGGAAGTGGATGATGAAGGAATTGTTACAAAGGGTAGATACTTTAGTATTACTCCTGTTAGAGGTTTAGAGAAAATGGTTGTAGGTAAGGCACCTGAAACTCCACCTGTTTTATGTCAAAGGATTTGTGGTGTTTGTCCTATACCTCACACCTTAGCATCTGTTGAGGCTATAGATGACTCATTAGATATTGAGGTTCCTAAAGCTGGAAAAATTATGAGAGAGGTAACTTTAGCAGCTCACTGTCTTGATAGTGCAGCTATTCACCATTTCTTAATCGCACCAGATTTCGTACCTGATAACTTATTTAAAACAGCTGTAGACAGTGTATCTAATATTAGGAAAAAGGCTCAATTTATTGTAGATACATTAGCAGGTGAAGGTATTCACCCATCTGATATTAGAGTAGGAGGAATGGCTAGAAATATTTCTCCATTAGCTAAAGAAAAAATAACAAAAATTGCTAAGGAATTAGTACCTGATGTTGAGAAACATGCTGAGTTAATCGAAGGATTAGTTGCAGATAAAGGATTACCTAAAGATTTAGGTGTTGTTAAAAATAAACCATTTTCATCTAGTCCTTATTATGGTGACAGATCTTATTTTGACTTTGATAAATTCAGTGAAATTATGCCTGAACAATGGTATGATGATCCAGAAATAGGTAAAAGGGCTTGTTCTACTATTCCTTTATGGGAAGGTAAACCTATTGAAACTGGACCTAGAGCTAGAATGGAAATGTATCATGGATTTAAAGATAAAGGTGTAGTTGCTCAACATGTTGCAAGAGCTGAAGAAATGAAACTTAATGCTGCAAGAATTGTAGAGCTAATTGATCAATTAGATACTTCTGCTCCTGTTAGAGCTGACTTTGACCCTAGAGGTACAAATAAATTAGGTTTAGGTGTAATTGAAGCACCTAGAGGAACTGATGTTCATATGGCTCAAATTAAAGACGGCAGGGTTCAATATTATTCATGTTTAGTACCAACTACTTGGAACATCCCAATTATGGGTCCTGCTACTGAAGGTTTCCACCATGAATATGGACCTCATGTAATTAGAGCTTATGATCCATGTTTATCATGTGCTACTCATGTGATGGTAGTGGATGACGATGATAAAAGTGTTCTCAAAAGTGAGATGGTAAATTTATAGGGGAATTTAAATGGCATATGATGTAGAAAATTTAGTTGTTGGCTGTGGAAATGTATTGTTCCAGGACGATGGTTTTGGACCATATGTAATTAAAACAATCAAAGAAAAATATTTCAAAGATAAAGACTTTCCTGAAGAAGTTGATTTTATTGATGCAGGTACTAGTGCAACTTACTATGTTTTTTCACTACCTAGTGAAAAATGGAAAAAGTTAGTAATTGTTGATGTAGTTGATTTTAATGCTGAACCAGGTACCTTAAGATTTTTCTCACCTTTTGAGATGCCTAAAGGTAAATATGAAAATGCCCATAATTGGGCTGTTGAAGAACCATTACAAGATTTGGCAAATCAAGGAATTGATGTTGTAATAGTAGGTTGCCAACCAAAAGAAATTTCTGCACCAGATATAGTAATGGGCTTAACCGAGCCTGTTGAAAACGCTATTCCTAAAGCCATTGATATGATTTTTAAAGAGATAGGGGTTAATTAAATGTTTGATAAATTAAAAAAATCTTTTGGTAAAAAAGAAACTAAACCTGTTGAATCTGAGGTTAAATACGAGGAGGGTCAAGTTTCTGTAAAACCTACTAATAAACCTAAAATCGGATACATCCACTTAAGTGGTTGTACTGGTGATGCAATGTCTTTAACTGAAAACTATGATATTTTATCAACCTTACTTTCTGATATGGTAGATATTGTATATGGTCAAACTTTAGTAGATAAATGGATTCATGGTACTTATGCAGAAGAAATGCCTCATATGGACTTATGTCTTATTGAAGGTTCTGTATGTTTACAAGATGAACACAGTTTAAATGAAGTTCAAGAAGCTAGAAAACATTCTGATTTAATATGTGCTTTCGGTTCCTGTGCTATGACTGGTTGTTTCACCAGATTTGCTCATGGTGGTCAACAAGCACAACCTAAACACGAGTCATTTGTACCTGTCAGTGATTTGGTAAAAGTAGATCTTGCTCTTCCTGGTTGTCCTGTTTCTCCGGAAATGATTGCTAAAGCTGTTGTTGCTTTAATTAATAGTGATATGGATTATTTACAACCTGCACTTAACCTTGCTTCATGTAATTTAGCATGTGGTTGTGATGTAAAAACTAATATTACTAATAAATCATTATGTACCGGATGTGGAACTTGTGCATTAGCTTGTCCAACTAGAGCAATGACTATGGTTGAAGGTAGACCTGAGTGTAATAAGGATAGATGTATTAAATGTGGTTCATGTTATGTACATTGTCCTAGATCTTGGTTCCCATATGAAAGGATTCAAAAAGAATTTGACTTATAGGAGGATTTAGTATGGAATTTGGTCAAGAATTTGGAAAATATAAACAAGTTGTCTGTGCAAGAGCTACCGATAAAAAAATTCAAGATGTTGCTCAAGATGGTGGAATTGTAACTGCTTTATTCTCCTATGCATTAGACGAAGGTATTATTGAAGGAGCAGTTGTCGCTGGACCTAGTGATGAACCTTGGGTACCTAAACCAGTAGTTGCTACTACTACAGATGAGCTTATTGCTGCAGCAGGAACTAAATATACCCATTCACCTAATGTTTGGGCGTTAAAAGAAGCTGTAAGACAAGCAGGTATTGAAAAAGTCGGTACTGTAGGAACTCCATGTCAAATCATGGGTATTAGAAAAATGCAAGTATATCCATTCTCAACAAGATTCGTTGCAGATAAACTTAAATTATTAATCGGTATTTTCTGTATGGAAAACTTCCCTATGGCTTCAATTGAAACTTTCACTGCTGAAAAAATGGGATTAGACATTAATGATATTACTAAAATGGATATTGGTAAAGGTAAGTTCTTTGCAAAAACAGCTGATGACAATCACGGAATTTCTTTAAAAGAAACACATGGATATGAACAAGCAGGATGTAATGTTTGTCCTGATTATGTAGCAGAATTTGCTGATGTTGCTACTGGATCTGTTGGTTCTCCAGATGGTTGGTCTACTGTATTTACAAGAACCGATGGTGGTGAATCTATTTTCAATGCTGCTGTAAGTGCAGGCCTTATTGAAACTAAAGAATTTGATGATTCTGTAAAACCAGGTTTAGGTTTACTCAGTAAATTATCTAAAGGTAAAAAAGATAAAAATAAAAAAGAAGCTGAAAATAGGATGAAGATGGGACTTCCTGTTCCATTTGATAAATACTATGAATATTAAACTTCTTTATTTTTTCTTTTCTTTTTTTATTTTGTATTAACAACTACTTTTTTCAGATTGTTTTCATATTTTCAAATTTAATTAATTTTAATAAAATGTAATTTATTATTCTTATTCTAATCTGTTCTTAAACCTTTTTATTAATATTGCATTGTTTTAAGGATTTCTTCTAATTTTTAATGATATTATTTCAGCTGTTTTTCTTATTTAAAATAAGTTTTATTTTGTTTTTAAAAAATACTCTTTATTTTTTATTATATTTGTTTTAAAAATTTTTATAGCTTTGATTTAATTAAATAAAGATTAATTATTATTCTATTTACTTAATATACTTTTATCTATTTCTTATATTATATACAACAATTAATTATTCTTTTATTTTATATTTAAAATTTTGTTATTTCTATAAATATTAATTTATATATAATTGTTGATTTAATACTTATTTTAACTTATTTTTATTTTTATTTTTCTATTTAAAGCTATTTTCACGGTTTTTTTAAAATTATTTAATTCATATTTTATGAACTATTTAATTTAAATTTAATTTTTTAATTGTAATTTTTTAGTTTATTTATTTATAATAATATTATTTTTCTTATTGATTTTTAGAAAATTCTTATAAATTCTTTTTGATTTTTAATTATCTAATTTTAGACTAATTTTTCATTTTGTTCTTATTTATTGAAACTAAGCTTGATGTTAGTTACAAATTTTTCATTTTTGATTAGTTTATATATTAGTTCTTACAATTTTTAATTGTAAAATAGATATAACAAAGGATATCATAGAAGTTTGTAAAAATTTTTAATTGTAATGGTTGTAGTTAATATAATTCTTATAAACTTAAGTCATATCACTTATATTTATGGGAATATTTTTAGTACGCTATTGATTAGTTAATTTTTTTTACATCTTTTTTATGCTCTATTGTTTATTATTTTGATTTTTAAGTACCACTTAATAATTTTCAATTTATACCTTTTTTATATTTTTATTTTTACATGTGGATAAAATAATTCTTAAGAATTTAACCACCATAAACACGTTACTTAAATTTCGGAGGAAAAAATATGGATAAAACATTGTTCTGTGTACCTAGAAAAATTTTTGTAGGTCAAGGTGCATTAGAAAATTTAAAAGATTTAGAAGGTAAAAAGGCTTTTGTAGTAATTGGTGGAGGATCCTTAAAACGTGCTGGTTTCTTAGATAAAGTTATGGACTATCTTAAAGAGGCAGGTATGGAAACAAAATTATTCGAAGGAGTGGAATCAGATCCTTCTGTTACTACTGTCATGGAAGGAGCAAAACAAATGCGTGAATTTGAACCAGATTGGATTGTAGCAATGGGTGGAGGTTCTCCTATTGATGCAGCTAAAGGTATGTGGATTTTCTATGAATATCCTGATTTAACCTTTGAGGAGGCATGTGTTCCGTTTGGTTTACCTAAAATGAGACAAAAAGCTCATTTCTGTGCTATTGGTTCCACAAGTGGTACTGGTACTGAAGTAACTGCATTCTCAGTTATAACTGATTATGATACTGGTATTAAATGGCCTATTGCTGATTTTGAAGTAACTCCGGATGTGGCTATTGTAGATCCACAGTTACCAGCAAGTATGCCACCTAAATTAGTAGCACATACTGGAATGGATGCTTTAACTCATGCTATTGAAGCATATACTGCTTCAACCCATCAACCATTTGCAGATGCTATGGCTTTAGATGCAATTCACATGATTTTGAATAATCTAAAACAATCCTATGACGGAAATCAAGATGCGAGGGAAATGATGCATTATGCTCAAGCTGAAGCTGGAATTGCGTTTTCTAATGGATTATTAGGTATTGTCCATTCTATGGCTCATAAAACTGGAGCTGCATTCTCTGGAAGACATATTCCTCATGGTGAAGCTAATGCTATGTATTTACCATATGCTACTAGGTTTAATGCTAGGAAAGATCCTTCAAGATATGCTGCTATTGGTCGTTATCTTGGATGGGAAGGTACTGATGAGGAATTGGTTGAAAAACTATGTAATACTGTTGCAGACTTTAATAAATACTTAGGTATACCTCATGATCTTAAAGAATGGGGTGTAGATGAAGATGAATTTAATGCAAAAGTCAAGGAAATTTCTAAAAATGCTATGACTGATGCATGTACTGCTGCAAACCCAAGAGAAATGACTGCAGAATTGTTTGAAAAACTTTTACACAATATATACTATGGTATA
>JBJEIL010000074.1:0-9333 GCA_051876995.1 Methanobrevibacter sp.
CTGGTCATGTTTTCGGATATAAGGTTGTACATCATTATATGGATAAGAATTTTCATGAAGATATTCCCTTAATTCAAATTGAAAGACCTGGAGAAGAAGATGGTACCGTTGTTATTTGGAATTGTCCTGATAATTTAAAAGATTCTATAGATAAACTTGTTTTAAATATTGAAGATACCTTTCATATAAAAAGGATTAGTCCTAAAGATATTGAAACGAAACATTTCAGTGTTGATGATACGGTAAAAATTCAAGAAGATCAATATGAAAATAATGCGGATATTGTTAAGAGAAGAATTCATGGAGTAAGTCCTGGTGAGAATATTCTTGTAAATGGTAATGTCATCGGTAAGTCAGATTCATCTTCTTTAACATTGATTAGTAAAGACGGTATTATTATTGATATAATTGGTGGGGAAATTAAGCGACATGGTGTAGATAAACTTGGAAAAATTGATTTAAATACGGCTATTGTTAAAACAGGTTTACTTAGACGCTCCAAAGTAAAACCTAGAATTATAAATCATAAATCAGATAAAGAGGTATATAATATTGGTTTTTTAGATCATGCTGCTGAGGATGTTTACTCTTATAGTGACATGGATTTAATTGTAACTGTTGGTGATGATACAACTCTCTTAGGTTCTGATATTCTGTTTAGGTTTAAGATTCCTATTATAGGTATTACAGACGGCGATTTGGATAAGGTTGTAGAAGACGGTTATAAGTCAAATGATTCGGTAATATTCCAGGTAAATTCTGGTTATGATGATAAGGTAGGTCATAGGATTTATGGGGAATTATTTAATAAATCTAATCACTTAATCATTAATCGGGACTCTAATGATTTAGAAAATATAATTCAGGAGTTATCTGATGAGATTACTTATATTATTGAAGATATGAATATTGAATATATTAAAAAATAATAATTTAGTTAAGCATTCTATTTTTCAATTTTTTATAAAATTTTATTTTATGTTCCTAGGGGAAATAATAAAATACAATGTCTATTAAATACTTATTTATAAGAAAAATTATTGATTTTTTTTGAAAATTTTTAGAAGGTGTAGCTTTGGATTTAACTAGCTTGGTTAATTCTATTCAAGAGTTTAAAGGTGTAACGAGAAAAGGAACTATATCTAATGTTACAGATTTATTATCTGATGTTTATAATATATCTGGTGATGTTTATCTTGATTTTGGAGATGATGCATCCGCAATAGATATTGGTAATAATCAAGTAATATTGCTTGCTGCTGATGGTATCTGGGGACAATTACTTCAATTTGATCCTTTTTGGGCAGGTTATTGTGCTGTTTTAGTTAATGTAAATGATATTGCTGCAATGGGGGGTAAACCTATTGCAATGGTTGATATACTTGCAGTTGATAACGAGAAAACCTGTGAGGAAGTGATTAAAGGAATTAAATGTGGTTGTGAAAAATTCAAGGTTCCAATGGTTGGAGGTCATTTCCATCCCGATGCAGATTATACATCTATTGATGTGGCTATTGTAGGTATCGCTGATAAAGATAAAATCATTAGCTCATCTGGAGCTAATGTTGGAGATAAAGTACTTGTTTCTATTGATCTGGACGGTAAGTTTTATGATGAAGAGACTAAATTAAACTGGGATACAACCTTTGATAAGGATCCTATTCTTGTAAGGGACCAAATAAGAGTTATGAATAAAATCGCAGAGGAAAAACTACCTAGTGCAGGTAAAGATATAAGTAACCCTGGAATACTAGGTACTTTGGAAATGTTGTTGGAAGCTTCCAATGTTGGAGCTATTGTTGATTTAGAGAAAATTCCAAAAAATGAAGATATTCCTTGGGAGGTATGGCTTAAAGCTTATCCGGGTGCTGGTTTTGTCTTGACTGCTCCTAGTGAAAATTGTCAGGAGATTATTGATAATCTGGAAAAATACAATCTAACAACAAAAGTTGTTGGTGATGTAATAAATGAAAAAATACTTTATTTAGAAAATAAAAATCAAAAAGTAGTGGTATTTAAACAGGATGAAAATCCAGTTTTAAAGTATAATCAAATTAATTAAAATTTTTAATTTATTTTACTAATTATAATTAGGGAGATTTTATGTTAATAACAATTAATGGAGAAAAAATAGAAATTGCCGATGGTTCTACTATTAAAGATGCTATCCAAATTTCAAATGCTCCTTATACTCCTGGATGCATTTTATGTTTGATTAAAGGAGAAAAGGAGATTGAAAAGAATATTAACAAATTTAAAATTAAAACTCCTAAGGGCAGTATTATAATTGAAATGGTAGAAGAATTAGCAGCTAAACCAATAGTTGATGTTTGGAAAAAGCAATACAAGGATTTTATTGGTTGTCCTATAAGATGGTCCTCATCAACTGAAACTGCTATGGGTCCTATTGTCACTGATTTAGAACCAAGCCATAATGAATATAAATACCGTGATTTAGAGGTTATTTTAAGTTTATCTGGTTTTAGTAATGAATCTACTCACATAATATTTTCAAAAGATAAACATTTCAGCGTATATGGTGTTCCAGATAATAATCGTGGAGTATTTGCAAATGTTATAGGGGGTAGAAAAACATTAAACCTTTTAGATGAAGAGGATACCATTTTAGATATTGAACCTGTTATTGAAAGAACAACAACTACAGATAGTGCTTCTGTATCTAATTTGGATACCGAGTTAAAAGATGGATATGAATTATTTACATATATTGAAATAGAACCAAACTTCAATTCTCCAAAATCTGTTGAACATCTATTCTCATTAATTGATAAGGGAACAATAGAAGTAAGTTACGAGGCTAATTCTTTACTTGGTTTTTATCAACTTCAAGGAATTGGGAGACCTTTAGAGGATTATGGTCCTCGTCGTCGTGGTACTGTTACTATGAGAAATGATGGTACTGGAACAGGTAAAGTATTTATTTATAGGGAAGATAGAGTTACTTCTAATTCTCATACAATTATTGGTAAGGTATCTAAGGGAATGGAATTGGTAGATTCCGCTAAACTAAATGAAAAAATTACTGTTAGGGCAAATCCTCCTAGAATCATGACTTTAAATAAAACTAATGCCGAGGCAGAGAAATTCCTTAAAGCTGCAGGAATTGAGCATATTCGTGAAGGATTTAAAGATGATGATGCAGTAGTTGTTGCCCAGAATCCGGAAACCACGGTAGAAATTTTAAATGCAGGTAAGGTTACCACTACTGCTTATCCTGATGATAAGATTACAGTTATTGAGATTACTGATAAAGCTCCAAGAACTGCTTGGTACTTTAGAAGACTTACAGGTTTAATTGAAAAACCTATTGGTCAATTAAAAGTCCATTTTGCCTTTCCGGGAATGAATATGTCTATTTTTGAAGGTGATTCAAAAATGTCTAAAGGTCTTATTCCAGAGAATACTCCAAGTGTGGATACTCTTGAGGCAGGTGTTGTTGGTGTAACAAATATGATTAAGAAAAATGTAGGTTTGGTTGGAGTAAGATTTGAGTCAAATTCTGATTTTGGTCCTACTGCTGAGCCATTTGAAGCTACTAATATAATTGGTAAAGTAGTAACTGATTTAGAATTAATTGGTGAATTAAAAGAAGGGGAGATTTTATATGTCCGCGAACTTAGCGATTAGTCCAGATTTATCAAAAGAAGAGACAGATCCAGATTATGTTATTCGAATGATTATATTAGGTCCTAAAGCTAATGTTGGTGAAAATGAGATTGTTAATCATTTACACTTATTGGATTTGCCTTTAACCGTTAAATGGACTTGTTATGGTGCAATGGTTGCAGGTAAATCCGAAGATGTTGAGAAAGCTATAAAAGAGGTTAGGAAATTAGATCCTTATAATATTTTTACAAAATCTAGAGGATTCCCACCAGGTGATCCAAGACGTTGTAGAGGTCATAGATATGGACCTAGAGAAGGTTTTCACCAAATGGAAAGTGAATATAAAATTTTAGGTGATGTTGGTGATGCTTTAAAACATCCAAGAGATGTTTATGTTGAAAGACCTAAACCAATCGATGTTGATGAGTTTGTAGAAATTGTTAAAGAATCTATAGAAGAGGAAGATTCTAAAAAAGAATAATTCTTTTTATATGGAATTAGTAAAGTAAAATATGTGGTATTAAGGTGAAAAAATGGTTAAAGTAGCTATTTATCCTCCAAATTCTTTAGTCTTAGGGGATTTAATTGAGAGAAAAGGGCATGAAGTGTTAGCTTTACAAAAGGCTATGTCTAAAAAAGTTAGGGATGTTGAAATTGATTCTCCTCCTATGAATATTACAGAAAATGATCCATTAAATGGATTAAAATATGCAGCTATTGAAGTTCCATCCGGTGTTAGAGGTAGGATGTCTATTATTGGGCCTCTTATTGATGCTGCAGAAGCTGCTATTATTGTAGATGATGCTCCTATAGGATTTGGTTGTGTTGGCTGTGCTAGGACAAATGAATTGTCCATGTTTTGTTTACGTAAAAGAGATATACCAAAATTAGAATTAAGTTATCCGAAAAGCAGAGATGAAACTTTTGACTTTGTAAATAAAATTAATGAGTTTTTAGATTCCCTTGAAGAAACCGAAGGAGGTAATTAAAATGGTAAAGATAGCTTTAGTTTCATGTGGTACTGAATACAGTGGTATTCAAAAAGAAATAGAAAAAGCAGCTTTAACATTTGGTGCAGAGATTATACTTCCGGAGATAGATTTAGATTATATTGAAGAGGCATATACTAAATTTGGTTTCTCAGCTCAAAGTTCAAGTTTAAAATTGATGATTGCTCGTGCAATGGCAATTGTTGAAGGCCGTTGTAAAGCAGATGCAGTATTTGTGGCTTCATGTTTCAGATGTGCTGAGGCAGCATTGGTAAGAAATGAAGTTAGAAGATTTATTCAACAAAATACCCGTATTCCTGTTGTAACTTATTCATTTACAGAAAAAACCAAAGCAGATGAATTATTTATTCGTATGGAAGCTTTAGTTACAACTGTGGCTAGAAGAAGTATTTTGGCACGTGAAAAACAAGAAGGTCTAACCCTTGGTATTGACTCAGGTTCAACTACTACTAAGGTTGTTTTAATGGAAGACAACAAGGTAATTGGAACTGGATGGAATCCTACTAAGGATATTATGGAATCTGTTTATAAAGGTGCAGATCAAGCATTTGCAGATACTGACTATGGTTGGGATGATTTAGATGGTATTGGTACTACTGGATATGGTCGTATTAATATTGGAAAACAATTAAATGCAGAACTTATTCAGGAAGAACTTTCTGTTAATGCAAAAGGCGCTGTATATCTTGCAGGTAAACAAAAAGGTGAAGCTACTGTATTGGATATTGGTGGTATGGATAACAAGGTAATTACTGTAAATAATGGAATTCCTGATAACTTTACTATGGGAGGTATATGTGCAGGTGCTTCTGGAAGATTTTTAGATATGACTTCTCGTCGTTTAGATGTTGATATTACAGAATTGGGTCCTCTTGCAGTATCCGGTAATTATAAAAATGCGGTTTTAAACAGTTATTGTATTGTATTCGGTATCCAGGATTTAGTTACAACTTTAGCAGCAGGTGGTTCTAAGGCTGATGTTGCAGATGCGGCTTGTCACTCTGTAGCACAACAAGTATATGAACAACAACTTCAAGAAATTGATATAAGGGAACCATTGATTCAAGTAGGTGGTACCTCATTAATTTCTGGTTTGGTTGAAGCTGTTAAAGATACTCTTGGTGGTATTGATATAATTGTACCAGAATATTCCCAACATATTGGTGCAGTAGGAGCAGCATTACTTGTATCTGGGCTTGGTAGAAGACAAGAAGATAAAAAAGCATAAGTGATTTAAATGTTAGTTGAATCATATGATAAAGATGGAGCAGAAGTTTATGATATGATTATTAGGCAGATTTTCCAAGATCTCCAACTTGGACCGTCTGTTACAGATATGAAAGCTTTTGTAGATCCTAAAGAAGTAGTTTTCATCATGGCTATTAAGACTAAAAAAACTAGTTCAAATACTTATCTAAAAGAAGTTGCACATACTAAATTCTTTAAAGATAATGATCAAACTAATGTATTTGTTGATGATGAGAATTATCTTCCACATATCCTTAAAGTATTATGGGATAAATATGGACGTGAAAATGTTCACCAACCTGATAGATATACAATTGTGTTAGATGGTGATCAGAGGTTTATTGAGGAGTATGTTGTAGATAACCCTTCAATTAATCTTCAGAAAAGAGTTTATGATGGAATTTATAGGATTGTTCCTGAAGGTTTTAAGGTAATTAAAGATGTTTCCCGTGACGGGATAATTGCTATTGTTGCTACTGATGAATTAATAAAAGATAAATGGGTTGAAAAGGCAGAGGAGTATATTGATGAATTAAATTCTTGATTTTAAATCATCATATTCCTTAATCCTAAATTTTTATTAATTTATTCTATTTTCTATTCTTTTTTTTAATTTATTTTTTGTTTTATTGGGGTAAACTTTATAAGTAACATAATTAAGAATAATAACAATTATTATAAAATCTTAATAATAATTCATATAGGGGTTAATTAAACTTATTCAAATAAATTTTGGCGAGGCAGATAATATGGCTGATATTAAAGGTAAACAAGATCAATCTGGACCTTCAGTTGAAATAGGTAAAGGAAATCATAAAGCAGAAAGATTTGCTCATATTACTAAAGCTCATCCTTGTTTTAATGAAAAATTACATGATAAGGTAGGTAGGGCACATATTCCTATTGCACCAAAATGTAATATTGGATGTAATTTCTGTGTAAGGTCATTCCATGAACCTGATGAAGATAGACCTGGTGTTTCCGCATGTATATTAAATCCAGAACAAGGTATAGAGCATGTTGAGAAAATATTAAAGGAAGAACCTATATCTGTTGTAGGTGTAGCAGGACCTGGGGATTCTTTAGCAAATGAAGAAACATTTGAATTCTTTAGAAAATTAAATGAAACTCATCCTGAAATTATTAAATGTATGAGTACTAATGGACTTTTACTTCCTGAAAAGGCTCAGGAAATTGCGGACTGTAATATAAATACTGTAACAGTTACAATAAATACAATAGATCCTGAAATCCTTAAAGATATTGTAGGCTTTGTTCATTATCATGGTAAAGTTTACAGGGGAGTTGAAGGTGCCAAAATACTTATTAAGAACCAACTTGAAGGTATTGAATTACTTGATGATTTAGGTGTAATTGTAAAGGTTAATTCAGTACTTATTCCTGGATTAAATGATCAACATATTGAAGAGATTGCAAAAGAAGTTTCTAAACGTGGTGCTTCTTTAATGAATGTTCTTCCTCTCATACCATTAAATAAAATGGAAAATTATGAGCGTCCTGATTGTCTATTAATTGAAAACACTAGGGAAAAAGTTGAAGAATATCTTCCGGTTTTCAGGGCATGTACCCAATGTAGGGCAGATGCTTATGGAATTCCTGGTAAGAAAAGTCATGACCATAATCTTGGGGTAACTCCAAGCAGTCATTTCTAATTCTTTATTTTTTTTTTTTAACTGTTTCTTTACTTTTAACTTTATAACTATTTTAATATTGATTCATTTTTTTTAAATTGGAAATTATCTAAAATATATGACCAGTTTTATTATACTTTTTTTTTAAAAATTTTGTATTCTAATTTCACAATTTATGTTATTAAGATATTCTTATCAAAACTTTTTTTAATTTTTAAATATAATTAGTATTATGAAAACTTTAGAATGGGAAAATAATAAACTAAAATTAATTGACCAAAGGAAATTACCTGATGAACTTGAATATGTTTATTGTAGTAATTATCAGGAGGTTATTACTGCTATTAAAAATATGGCCGTTAGAGGTGCACCTGCTATCGGTGTATCTGCGGCATTCGGAATGGCATTAGCTGATATTGGTGGTGTTGATTTAAACAAAGCTGCTGATGAAATTAAAGCTGCACGTCCAACGGCTAAAAATTTATTTTGGGCTGTAGATAGGGTTCTTGGTAGTGAAAATCCTTTACAGGAAGCTCTTAAAATCTATGATGAGGATATGAAAATTAACAGGGCCATCGGTAAATATGGACGTGAAATTATTGATGATGGTGATACAATATTAACTCATTGTAATGCTGGAGCATTGGCATGTGTAGATTATGGTACTGCATTAGGTGTTATAAGGGCTGCAAATGATGAGGGTAAAAACATTAATGTAATCTGTGATGAGACACGTCCCCGTGGTCAAGGTGCAAGGTTAAGTGTGTGGGAAATGCAACAGGAAAATATTCCTGTAAAGCTTATTTGTGATGTTGCAAGCGGATATTTGATGAGTCAGGGGATGATTGATAAGGTTGTTATTGGTGCAGATAGAGTTGCAAAAGGAGGAATCGTGAATAAAATCGGTTCTTTTATGGTTGCTTTAGCTGCTAAAAGATTTGATATTCCATTTTATGTAGCTGCCCCATATTCTACTTTTGATATGGATATTGACATTAATGATACAGTTATTGAAGAAAGAGATCCTGATGAGGTAATTCATTATGGCTCTTGTAGAATTTGCCCTAAAGGAACAGAGGTAATTAATCCGGCATTTGATATTGTTCCTAATGATTTAATAACTGGGATAATTACTGAAAAAGGTATTATAGATCCATTATAGATGGATCTTCCACTATTTTAAATAAACTCATTTTTAGTAAATTTAAATTTTCTATTTAAATACTTTTTTTCTATTTTAATAATGTACTCTACAATCAAATACCATTTGCCACATTCCTGGACTTGTAGAACGTACTTTATGGCATCTTTCAATTGTTACAGTCATACCATGTTCTGCAGCTTTTCTTTCTAATTTTTCACGGCCTTCATTACAGTCATGTGCAAATTCATAGTAATGAATTATTCCTTCCGGTGCAACAAGTGAAAAAGCGGTATCCAAGAATTCATATGCAGTTCCCGGTAGGTTCATTATTAATCTATCAAATTTTTCACCTTCTAATTGTTCTGATGCAACCTTATTAATGTCTCCACATATGGGATGTATTTTTCCCTTTAATTTATTTAACTTAATATTTTCTTTAAGATAATCTATTGCAATATCATTGATGTCTACTGCAGTTATATCAACTTTGTTTCTACTTGCAATAACTATTGAAAATGGACCTACACCACAGAACATGTCTAATATTTTTTCTCCATCATTGGTAATCTCTCTAATTCTTTTCCTTTCACTTGTAAGTCGTGGAGAAAAGTATACTTTACTAACATCCAGTTTTAAGCGTATCTTCTGTTCT
>JBJEIL010000075.1:0-1321 GCA_051876995.1 Methanobrevibacter sp.
AATAAATATTTTCCGTGAGTTTTTTGGAAAATAAAAAATAGGATATAAGTTAAAAATATATGACACTATTAAAAAATTCCATTTCTACTAAATTAAAAATAGATATCACATGTCTTTTTTAAACTTTTAAATCTAAGACTTCAAGTACCCACAAAAAAAAATATTATAATCTATTGGAATTTAAAAAAATAAAAAAATACAATTAATTAGATATGATTAGATTAAAAGATAGCCAGTGAAACTAATCTGATTTAAACACTCCGGCACCATATCCCACTACAGAACTATAATCCCCACTAATATCACCACTGGTCTGATGTTTTAGAATATCTGCTTTTTTAACGCCACAATCTTTAGAATATATAATATTAGAGGCAACAGTTCCATAACCACACATGGTTATGTCATATTTAGATACATCATCAAGTAATTTTTCATGGTTCATGTTTGCAACATCATTTAAAACCATTTCATCTTTAATTAAAGTTGTATCTTGACTAAGAAAATGTGATAAATCAGTGCTTGAAATCAATAATATTGATGAGGATATTTCTTCTGCAGATTCCCTAATACTATCTGCAATATCAAGTGATGTTTGAAGATTTTGAACATTTATACATATTGGAAGTATTTTGAAATCATCTGAAAAATACTGGAGAAATGGAAGCTCAACCTCAATACTATGCTCCCTGTAATGGGCCTGATAATCCACATCTGCATATTTAGAATTTTTAATAAAGATATCTGCCAAATCACTATCTACCTCAACATTACCTAATGGAGTTTCCCACATACCTTCATCAAAAACTGAAACATAACCACTACCGAAACCAGTGTGGTTTGGACATAATATTATAAAAGTATCTGGAAAACCATTTTCTACAAGTTTGCTGAAACTATAAGATGCAACTGGTCCCGAATAAATATATCCTGCATGAGGAACCATAATACCTTTTAAATTAGGGTTAAAAGATTTATTTAACTTTGGAATGGAACCTACGCCAGATTCACATAAAAATGAATACTCAATACTCTCCTCCAAATCTCTAGGATTTGAATAATAAAAAGATCCTGCAACTGCTGGTTTTCTTAACATATTTTTATCCTCCCAATATCATTTAATTAAATAAAAATATTATATTTCAAACTAATAAAATTTAGTAATTTTTTTCATATTAACTTTAAAGATATAGAATAAAAGGGGTATTTTAAAAAAATAAGTAAAAAAACTGATAAATAAGAAAAAATCAAAAACCCGCTGAAAAAAAAATCCGGAAAAACCAACAAACAACAGAAAAAACGGAGAAAACAGAAACATCCA
>JBJEIL010000075.1:1421-9179 GCA_051876995.1 Methanobrevibacter sp.
AAAAAAAACCAACAAACAACAGAAAAAACGGAGAAAACAGAAACATCCAAAAAAAAACCAACAAACAACAGAAAAAACGGAGAAAACAGAAACATCCAAAAAAACCAACAAACAACAGAAAAAACGGAGAAAACAGAAACATCCAAAAAAACCAACAAACAACAGAAAAAACGGAGAAAACAGAAAAAACAATACTATAAAAAAAGTTGAGGGTACAAGAAAAAACAGAGGATAATCTAAAAACTAGATAAATAATTAAAAAACAATAAAAACGGAAAATATACTAAAAAGCCAATAAAATTATAAAAATAAAAAAAATAGAGAATAAAAAAATTAAAAACCTAGTTTTTAACTTTTAATTCAAAGTCAGATGGTTCTAAATCGATTTCACCATCTTCAGGAATAACTCCTTTTTCTCTTAAGATTTGTCTTGCAAGTAACCAGTAAACTAAAGCAATAGCTTTTTTACCTTTGTTATTTACAGGAATGCATAAATCAATGTAACTGAGTAAGTTTTCAGTATCACATAAACCTACTACAGGAATTCCATTTTGTTTAGCTTCTAAAATAGCCTGATTATCAGATCTAGGATCAGTTACAACAATAACTTTAGGTTCAATAAATTTATGATATTGTGGATTTGTTAAGGTTCCAGGAATAAATCTTCCAGGAATAGTTTTACATCCAATAACTTCTCCGAATTTTTTAACAGGAGCTTGACCATATAATCTAGTAGATACAACTAAAATATCTTGTGGATCATATTGAGCTAAAAATTTAGCTACTTTTTGGATTCTTTCATCGGTTTTTCTAATATCTAATACATGTAAACCGTCTGATCTTACACGGAATATGTATTTTTCCATATCACTAGTTTTTTGTTGAGTTCCAATATGTAAACCTGCTGCTAAGTAATTATCTAATTGTATTAAAAGTTCTGACACTTTATCACCTTTATTTTATTATATGTAATTTTAATATCTTTTATCAAATTCATAATTGATAAGCTAAATTTGATTATTATTAACGAGTTTGTGTGAAGCTAGTCATTATCAATAACTTCTATTGCTTCCTCTGGACATACATCCATACATACTTCACATAAGCTACATTCTTCGGGATTAACAACTGTAACTTTATCGCCGTCAAGTAATAAAATTTCCATTGGACAAATATCAATACATTCTGCACATTCAGAACCTTGACACTTATCATAATCAATAGTTATTATAATCATATTATCCCTACTTATAATAATTATAATTAATTAAAAAAATTTAAAGAATCATCTAAATATCTAATTAAAACTTGCCATTTTAGGGTCAGATAATTCTTCCTCAATACGGATGAGTTCATTAAGTTTTGCGATTCTTTCACCACTAACTGCTCCAGTTTTAATAATAGGAGCTCCCCATGCAACAGCTAAGTGTGCAATAGTTTCATCAGTAGTTTCTCCAGACCTGTGAGAAACAACAGGAACAACATTGTTTTCTTTAGCCAATTTTACAGTAGCATAAGTTTCAGTTAATGAACCAATTTGATTAGGTTTAATAATAATAGCATTAGCAGCATTTTGAGCAATACCTTTAGCTAAATACTCTTTATTAGTTACAAATAAATCGTCTCCACAGATAAGACATTTATCTCCTACTTCAGAGGTTAATTGTGAGAAACCATCAAAATCATTTTCATCAAATGGATCTTCTACATAGAACATTCCATATGTATTGATAATATCTTTAACATATTCTACTTGTTCACCAGTATCTCTTTCAATACCGTCTTGTTCATAAACATATTTACCTTTGTCTGCATCCCAGAATTCAGATGATGCAAAGTCAAGGGAAGGTCTGATTTCAAAACCAAGTTCATTACTTACTTCTTCACAAGCTTGAGCTTGAATTTCTAATGCAGTATCATTAGTTACATTAGGAATCCATCCACCTTCATCACCTTTTCCACCAGTGAAAGCAGAATCTTTTTTTGCTATTAATTCTTTAAGCTTTTTATGAATTGCAACATTACCAAATACTGCTTGTTCAATACTTTTAGCACCTACAGGCACTACTAAGAATTCTTGAATATCCGGAGCATTTACACCAGCATGAGCTCCACCATTCATCATATTTCCAAGTGGGTATGGAAGTTCATTTTTCATATTTCCACCTAAAAATTTGTATAATGGTAAGTTGTATGATGCTGCTGCAGCTTTAGCCGCCGCCATAGATACAGCTACAGAAGTATTACCCCCAATAGCAGACATATTATCTGTTCCATCAATTTCCTTTAAAACTAAATCGATATCAGATAAATATTCAGCATCCATTCCAATAAGTTCAGAAGAAATTACATCTTCCACTTCACCAATAACCTTATCTACTCCACCTTCAGGGAAAGATTTAACTTCCCTAGAACCAGTACTAGCCCCACTAGGTGCAGCAGCTCTACCAAAACCGTTCCAAGTAATAATATCTACTTCAACGGTTGGATTACCTCTACTGTCCAATATTTTTCTAACACGGACATCTTCAATAATACTATCCAAAAAAACACCTCAAGTGCATGTTCAATTTATTACCCTAATATCTATAATGAGATTACAATGTAATCATTAAAAAAATAGTATTTTCTTTTATAGATTCTTATGATATTTTTTATTTATTTTTTTAAGTGATTATTTTTTATAAAAAATAATCGAAAAACGATTAAATTGAAAAGAATTTCAAATAATCTAATATAATATTAATACATCTAATATTTAAATTAATTGATTTATTTAAGAATATTTCATAATTAAAATATTAGTTTATTAATTTTCAATAAAAGTTAAAACTTTTAATTAAAGTAAGAATATGATAAATAAAATTAATTATTTATTCATCATCTCTAACTACATCTAAAGGTAAGACATTAGCTTCTAATTCTTGATAAGCTATATCAATAGGATCTAATGAATCTTCAACTTCAACCTGTGGTTCTGCACCCATTGAAAGTTGAATAGCTCTAGCACCTAAGATTCTAGCTTTTTCAAACCTTGTTAAATCTTTTCTAGTCATTTTTTATCTCCTAACTAATAGGCATAAAAAAATAATGTCTATTAAATATAAAAGAATTGAAATAAAGATTTACAAAAAATCTTCCTATGATTTTTATAAAAATCTTACTAACTACTTAAATATTTAAGTTTCGATTAAAAACCTAAACATTTTAGAATATTCTAAGTTAATAAAAACTACTAAATGAAAATAAATAAACCCACTAAAAATATGGATTGTCTATTTATTCCCAAGTTTCAACATGTGAAATCAACATTCTTCTACAACAGTATCTAGTCAAACCAAGATCATCTAAGATATCTTTAGAATCTTCCCCATTTTCTAATCTTCTGTTATATTCATCAAAGTAAGCAGATACTGGTTTTCCGCAACTAATACATCTTATAGGAATCATTTTAAATCATCATTTCCACTTTTTTATTTAAATAATTAAAGAATAAAACTATAAATCTACCTGTAACTTTTTTGTTTACGAGCTCTAGCTCCAGGACCACCGTATTTCTTAGGTTCTGATCTTCTAGGATCTCCTACAAGCATAGTCCTATCATAATGATTGTATTTTTCTTTTAAATCCATATCATTAGTGTATTGAACTAAACCTTTTGCAATAACCATACGAGCAGCTTCAGCTTGACCCATAACTCCTCCACCTCTAACTCTTACAGTGATATCTACATCATTAACGATATCTCCTGCAATGTCTAAAGGTTCTTGTAATTTTAATCTTGCAAGTTCAGGAGAGTAAAGTTCTAAAGGTTGTTTATTGATTCTTACTCTACCGGTACCTTCTTTTACAGTACCTCTTGCAATAGCAGTTTTACGTTTTCCACTAGTATGAACAACTTTCATAATTACACTTCCATTACAATCTAGAATTTAGCTCCTAATAATCTTGAGATTTCGCCTAATTCTATACCTTTTTTAACGTTTTCATATTCTGCTGCAGGAACTTCAGTTACCTCACTATCAGCAAATTCAGCAGGTACACCTACATAAGCTTTTAATCCTTTGTAAGCATTTCTACCTTTTGTTTTCTTAATAGGTAACATTCCTCTAACAGTTCTTCTAAATATATCATCTGGTCTATGAGGATATTTAGGACCTAATGTCCTAGGGTTTGAAATACTTTTTCTGTCTACTCGTTGTTTATATTTTGCATAAGCCCAATCCTTATTACCAGTAATCATAATTTTTTCAGCATTAAGTACAACAACTTCCTCACCTTCAAGAAGTGCTTTACTTACTACACTAGCAAGTCTACCTAAAATGCATCCTTCACCATTAACAATCATAATTAACACCTACATTCCCGATTATTGCATAATCCTAATATTACTTCCTTTAGGATTTTGTTCAAGAATTTCACTAATAGTAAGGCATTCTCCACCAGCATTTTCAATTTTTTCCTGAGCTTTACTAGAGAAGTTTAATGCTGCTACAGTAACTTTTTTGTCTAAATTACCATTAGATAAAACTTTACCTGGAACTAATACTACTTCATTTTCATTAGCATATCTGTTAATTGAAGATACATTAACTTCAGCAGTGCTTCTGTTAGATCCTTCAAGTTTAGATGCAACATCTTTCCATATAGCTACGTCTTCTTGATTAGATTTAATTTTGAGAGTTCTAATAAGTTTAAAAAGGTTAGGATTTGTTTTTATAACTTTTTTAGCCATATTATTTTCCTCCTTTACTAAATTCAATTAGCTCATCTGCTTTATCCGCTAAAACATCACAAGCTTTTAATAAGACCTCTTTTGGAGGCATTGATCCATCAGTTTCTATTTTAAAAATAAAATTATTTTCTTCATATCCAACATGAATATAATCATTGACACATGCTCTTACACAGCTTTTACACATTGCACAGTTTTCAATATCTAAAACTTTAATTTTCTTAGATCTACGATCCGCTTTTAATATACCTCTAGGACATGCAGAAGCACAATCATAATCGATTTCTACATCATCATTAAAGGTAATCTTAGGATATTGTTTGTATGCACAAACTGTAGTTGGCATCCATTTAGCATGATCTTTACCGAAACCAAGTTTTGCTACAGCTTCAAGTTCGATTTCTTCATTTTCTTTAAGTTTTACTAAAGGAATTGTGTCATATACAGGTTTAATTTTAGGGTCAGAAGAGACTAAATCTTTAGAATAGACAACTCCTGGGCCTTTTTTATTCAATGTAAATGAAACACTGCATTTTGGGCAGTAATCATCACAATCACACTCATCAGGAAGAACTAGGCCTTCGATAGATTCCAAGTCAGAAACTAAAGGAGTTAAACCTAATCTATGTGCAAGTACCTCATCAAACATTGCAGATTCATTCTTAACAATGTTGACATCTTCAATTGCTAATTTAGGAACTCCCATCATAGCAATTCTTCTAATTGCATTAACAAAAGGTACTTCTGCATCACGGATAATGAATACAATTTCATCATCTTTTTGACTTTTGACTTCAATCTCCATTTAAAAAACCTTCCATATTTATACTCTTCTACCTCTTTTACCACCAGGACGTCCTGTACCATCATGAGGAATTGGAGTTATATCTTCAATTTTACCAATTTTAATACCAGCTCTTGCTAAAGCACGAATAGTTGCTTGTGCACCAGGACCTGGACTTCTAGGTCCATTACCACCAGGTGCTCTGACTTTAATGTGTAAGCCAACAAATCCTTTTTCTTTAATATCTTCTGCTACACGAGTAGCTGCTTCCATAGCTGCGAAAGGAGAAGCTTCTTGTCTATCAGAACGTACAACTTTACCACCAGACCATTGAGTAATGGTTTCAGCACCGGTTATATCAGTAACAGTAATAATAGTATTGTTGAATGATGAATAAATATTTGCTATTCCCCATTTTTCATCTTTTGCCATAAATAACACCTTTTTCTATTCTGATTCTTCTTCAACTTTATTTGCTTTGTTATTGTTATAATCTTCAATTTGTTTAGCTACAGATGAATTACCATAGAAACCAATTAAATCATCTTCTCCTCTTTTAACCATGTAACTTGGAGAATCGATTTTTTTACCATTTAATGCAATATGTCCATGAACAATAAACATTCTAGCTTCTTTAGCTGTACGTGCTAAACCTTTACGATAAACAACAGTTTGTAATCTTCTTCTAAGAACATCTTCAACATTTAAGTTAAGAATATCTTCAAGACGAGCATTTTCTGATAAAACACCTATTCTAATTAAGTGTCCTAATAATTCATTCTTATCCTCGACAGCTTGATCTTGAGCAAAACCAAGTAGATACCTTGCTTCCCTACTGTATTTTCTAACTAAAGTATCAGCTTTCCAAATTTCTTTTTTGTTTTTTAAACCATATTTAACCATTAATTTGTTTTCTGATTTAATTCTTTCAGCATTCCAAGGATGTGGAGGAGTAGTATATTTCTTTCTTGCTTTACGTGGATGTCCCATAATCACATCTCCTATATAAAATTAATTTATTAAAAAATTCAACTAATTAATCCAAAAAAAGTCAACTATAACCCAGTATTTCTGGTACGACTAACTCCTACAGAAGAACCGTGTCTAAATGTAGCTTTAGTCCTTTGACCTCTAACAGGTAAACCAAGTTCGTGTCTTCTTCCTTTGTAACTTCTGGTCTTTTTCATTCTGTTTAAATCGTCCCTTAAAGTCATGTCAAGATCAGATTCAATTAAATGAGTAGTTTCACCAGTAGTATAATCGTTTCTTCTGTTTAACATCCAATCAGGGATGCCAAATTTTTGTGGATTTTCTAAAAGTTCTTCGATTTTTAAAACATCTTCGTCTTTTATGTATCCAATTTTAGCATTTAAGTCGAAACCTAAAGTAAGACCGATAGTTCTTGATAAAGATAATCCAATACCTTTAATATCTGTTAAAGCGTATTCGAAAGTTTTATTACCATCTACGTCCTTTCTTGAAATACGTACTAAATGTTTAAATTCTTCGTCTGCCATTTATATAACCTCCATTTATCAGAGCGAATCTACGAGACGAGAAGTAGTAGATTCGAATATTTTGTAAATGTAAATTTTTAAAAAAAAAGTTTTACAAAACACAGTTTTTTCAACAATCAAAACTTAGAACCAGGTTCTAAGCACAAATTATTGGTTAATAGTCAATATTTTAAGATAAACTTAATTAAGAAAGTAAAATTCATAAAAAAAATTAAATTAAAAAATTGAATAATTACCAATAAACGCCGAGACTGGGATTTGAACCCAGGCGGAGAGAACCTCCACAAGATTTCCAGTCTTGCGCCTTACCAGGCTAGACTATCTCGGCATCAAGATATCATAACCAACTAGTACATACTAAAAGGTAAAATACCAATAAAAAAAATAAGTTAATAAACTTATATCCATTATATTAACAAGCAATATAATAAGATATAATAGTATTTCAATTTTATCATATATAAATGTTTGCTTATTCACATATAATATAATCAATATATAAAAAAATTTTTCAAGATTAAAATTAAATTATTTATAAATTTAATCAATGAAATCTATTTATAACATTATAAGATTGCATCTTCTAAGATAAAAGGCTTGTTATTTTTTTATATAGATTATTTAATTATGGAATAATTGAAAAGTTAAATACCTAAAAGAAATATTCGAAGAGATTTAAAGAAATAACATATCCAAAATCATTTCCATGAAATTGGATAAAG
>JBJEIL010000076.1:0-9172 GCA_051876995.1 Methanobrevibacter sp.
AACCAACCCAACAGGAACACAAATCAACTCCTTAATTGCAAAACATAATCTAATAAAACAAGGATTGCGACTCTAAATAACATCTTATCACCTTACAAAATATTTTTATTGCAAAACATAATCTAATAAAACAAGGATTGCGACACTTCATCTCTATAATCAAACAATAATCCGCTTTGGATTGCAAAACATAATCTAATAAAACAAGGATTGCGACCTAGAATATCCATCTTCTTAAATAAGTTATTTTCATTGCAAAACATAATCTAATAAAACAAGGATTGCGACTTCTAATATTCTATCCTCATACTCCCCTAAATTTTCATTGCAAAACATAATCTAATAAAACAAGGATTGCGACAAGGATTAACTTTATAATTGTATTTAAAAATCCTTATTGCAAAACATAATCTAATAAAACAAGGATTGCGACTGGATTCACGATTATATTTCACATTGAATTTATCCGATTGCAAAACATAATCTAATAAAACAAGGATTGCGACCCCCTAAATCAAAAGAGAAAGTACGGAGACTGGTTTCATTGCAAAACATAATCTAATAAAACAAGGATTGCGACTTATTTTCTCATCATTGATACCTTCCCAGATGTTTTCATTGCAAAACATAATCTAATAAAACAAGGATTGCGACTACTTTTAATATAATTGAATGAAAATCATCACCTGAAATTGCAAAACATAATCTAATAAAACAAGGATTGCGACAACATATATAATAATGTAGAAAGCAAAAAGCTACAAAATTGCAAAACATAATCTAATAAAACAAGGATTGCGACAAAGTCATCAGACAGATTATGTCTGACAGCTTCGAAATTGCAAAACATAATCTAATAAAACAAGGATTGCGACGCAGTATCTTTGTGACCTACAACAGATACACAATCCTATTGCAAAACATAATCTAATAAAACAAGGATTGCGACTCGAGGTACTCCTCTACAAGGTCCTCTATGTCTATATGATTGCAAAACATAATCTAATAAAACAAGGATTGCGACCAAATATTGTGCCAAGCAATCTGTCCTTTCATATTGCAAAACATAATCTAATAAAACAAGGATTGCGACCTTTCACTAATGAGGAAAACAGAACTTAGTAGATATATTGCAAAACATAATCTAATAAAACAAGGATTGCGACTCTCCGTGTTTTAAAAAATAGACTATGTCATTCATGATTGCAAAACATAATCTAATAAAACAAGGATTGCGACCTGTTATTGGTGTTGGGTGGTGTATGCGGATTACTTATTGCAAAACATAATCTACTAAAACAAGGATTGCGACATGAGAATCACCTGCTCCAGTGGAAACTCGTATAAAATTGCAAAACATAATCTACTAAAACAAGGATTGCGATTTCACTATCCCGTATTAATAAATAATGGATAGCACATTGCAAAACATAATCTACAAAAAAAGAATTGCCACTTAAAACACATTATTAATATCAGTGCTTTTTCAATTGCATATCATAATGTAATAAAAATAAGATTGTAACATCAACCACAATCCCAGATAAACATATTCCCACCATAAAACATGACATAACATACAAAACTACAATTTAAGACTTAATAAAATATTGGAGCCTTTACTAAATCACAACAAGGTTTTTATAAAAATATGTTATAGATTATTAGATTTTTAAAGCAAAATCCAATAAAAATAAAAAAAATAAGACATGTAAAAAAAATAATTATAAAAAATAAAAAAAGTAATTTAATAAGATTTTAAAAATCACTCCCTTATATTTTATAGTTATATATAGAAAGATAATCTTAAAAAATAGTAAAATATATATAGTAGTTTTAGCTTATATTTAATAATTCAATGAAAAAATTGAAAATACATATTCAAAGTAGAATATAACAAATAATGTATCACATTTCTATTATTAAAATAATAGAATTATATCAATTTTATAATGTTAAATTTAATTTTATGTTTTAAGGGGGCATTAACTAATTTTATACTTGTATTTTAGAGAATGTTAAACATTTTTTTAGCAATCAAAAAAATAACTTATTAACTGTTACTAAAAAGATTTTAATTAATAAATAATTAATAAGGTTATTTTAATATATTAAATATATATTATGTTTTTTATGATAAAAAATTAATTAATAACTTTATTATTAACTATTATATAAGCAATAATCTTTAAATATTCGATTTAAATATATTTTTACTTCATATTATCTTTTTATTATATAAATGAATATATTTATAATTTTAAAATATTCTTTGGAGGTTAAAAATGGATAAGAATAAGGAAAATGTAGAATTTGCAGGAATTCTTCATGATATTGGTAAATTTTCTTATAGGGCTAATGAAAAAATTGAATCCCATTACAAAAATCTAGATAAAGATGAAGTTGGTGAAACAGGCGCACATGCAAAATGGTCTGCAGATTTTATTATGAAATATTTTAATAATGAAGAAATGGCAGATTTAGTATTACATCATCATGAATTCCGTAAATCTAAAAACCCCAATTTATGTAGAATGGTTAAATATGCAGATCAAAATTCATCCTATGAAAGAGATAAATTAAAGGAAGGTGAAACAAATAATGTTAAAAGAACCCCATTAGTTTCCATATTTTCAGAGATATCTATTAATGACCACAATTCAATTCCAGAATTATATGTTCCATTAGACTATTTAAAATTAAAAGAAGATAATGGTAAAGACTGTTTTAGAAATGTAATTCCTCGAGAAAATGTTAAAGTAAACTCAAAAAGATATAGTGAATTGTGGCGCAAATTTACTGAAGAAATGGATTCCTTAAATAAAAAAGATGATTTTACTACAATATTATACCTTCTTAAAAAATACACATCAAATATACCGTCTGCAGCTTATCTTAATAAACCAGATATCTCATTATATGATCATTTAAAATCCACTGCAGCTTTAGCTAATTGTAGATATCTATTTAATAAATATTTTGGTAAATTATTCAATGAATCCACAAAGCAAAAACTTTACTTGACCATCAATGGAGACATTTCCGGTATTCAAAAATTTATTTATAAAATATCTTCACCACAAGAGGCACAAAGTGGTATGAGTAAAAGATTAAGGGGAAGATCATTATATCTCACCTTACTCTGTGATGCTATTGCAAGCCATATTGTTGAAGAGTTAGAATTAACTAAAGCAAACATAGTTTTCTGTGGTGGTGGAAGATTTACAATAATTGCACCAAATACAAAGATAGTGAAAGATAGATTACTAAAAATTAAAGATAATGTAAATAAATTTTTTATAAAAGAATTTAATTCTGAATTATATTTAGCTATTGTTTATAAAGAATGTTTAGCTAATGATTTAAAAAATTTTGGAGACATCCTATATTTATTGTCAAATGAACTTGAAGAAGACAAAAAACATAAATTTATTAATAATTTAGAAGATGTCTTCAATATAAGTGAGGTTAATGAAAAACAAGAGTTATGCTCTGTATGTGGTCAAACTTATAATAAAAAAGATGATACAACCATATGTAACAAGTGCCATGAACATGAGGAATTAGGTAAAAAATCATCACATGCGAATTACATAATCAAAATTTATTCAAAAGACCATAAAAACCTATCAAGATTATACAAAAGAGATTATGCTGTTTTTGAAAATTTAAATTTAATGTACATATTTGTAGAATCTGATAATATAAACGAATTAATTGAAAAATTAATTGAATTTGTTGATAAAATCGAAATAATTAAATTAAATAGTACTGATTTTATTGATTTAGAAAATGATAATATCATCTTAAAATATAGAAATAAAATTTCTTTTAGTTTCCAATTCATTGGAAATAATATCCCAAATTTAGGTGAGTATAGCCAAAAAAAATATGAAAACATGCCTTTATACTTTGAACACCTTGCACAAATTAGCGAAGGTTCTAATAAATTAGGTATTTTAAAAATGGATGTGGATAATCTAGGCACAATATTCCGTGAAGGTTTTGAAAAAGAACACGAAGACAGCACCGATGATGAGGAAAATAAAAGAAAAACCTCTACAATTTCAAGAGTATCTACATTAAGTTCACAATTGGATATGTTTTTCTCCGGATTCATAAATAATATTGCATCTGAATTCAAAGTTTATAGTAATTCATATAACAAACAAATAAGGAGTAAACTAAGAGAAATTACTCTTCAAGTCCAAGATGATTCTAAAAACGATGACAATGAATCAATTGTAGTATTTAGAGAAAAATCAAATTGTAAATTAACTGAAAAAGATAAAGAAAAACTATCCAAATATGAAATACCTACAATTTACATAAATTATTCTGGAGGAGATGATCTTTTAGTAATCGGGCCATATGACCATATAATATGTTTTGCTAAAGAATTAAGGGAAAAATTTAAAGAATGGACTTGTAATAACCCATCAATTAATATATCTGGTGGGATTAGTATAGTGTCTGCAAAATTCCCTATAGGTAAATCTGCAATTATTGCAGACAAATATTTAGAATCCGCAAAGTCATGTGGAAGAGATAAAATTACATTATTTGAAGAAGTAGTTAATTGGGATACTAAAAATCAAATAAAAGGTTTTAATGATTTATTAGATTATGGTGCCAAACTAGAGAAATTTTACAATGATAAATATATTTCCAAAAACTTCATTTATTTCCTTCTAAAATTATGGTATAATTCATATGAAAATGAAAGTTATGCGAATGACCCTGACAAATGGAATGAAAATATGGAGAATAGACTAAAGATTACAGATTTCAAACCATTATATAAATATAAATTAAGATTAATTGACAACTATAAGACTTTCACATATTTAACAGATAATATGGACTTTATGCCATGGATTAAAATTCCTGTTTCATGGGCTAGCTTAAGAATGAGGTAGAAGAATGAGTAAAAAAAGATATAATAGACCAAAAGGTAACCGTGGAAGAAGAGGAAAGAAATTCAAAAAATCTAAAAAGGAAGAAGAATCTGAAAAAAAATCAAAAGAATTAAAAAATGTTGAAAAAGAGCTCAATAACTTTAATAAATTAACTGATATCCCAATTGAAAAGATTGTTGACATAAATGGTTATGCTTATAATATTGCTAAAAATTCAGATGAAATAAACATTAACCAAATAAGAAAATTCTTTAGTGTTCTTCGTTTAGCAGAAAGACGTGAAAACTGGGAAACACATTTCTTTAGATTTAAAGCAGAACTTACAATATCTTACACTAGAAATCTTATTTCTATCGATTTCTATAGAATTATAATAAATTTAATCAATAAAGTAAATAACTGTAATGAAAAAGAACAATATCAGAATTTTAAAATCTTTGTTGTATTCTTTGAGTCAATTGTAGCATATCATAAGTATTTTAATGTTGACAAAGATGAAAAAGAAAAATACAATGAAAATTTTAAAGGATTATATAAAATAAAAAAGGAATTAAATGAATTAAATAATCTATCAGAACTTTCAAATACTGACATTACCGATAATAATGGTTATGCAGATAGAATTTCAAAGGAAATCCAAAATTTACCGAATAGCCAACTTAGAAAATTTTTCAACAATATTCGTTTAATAGATAAAAGAAGTAACTGGAAAGAAATAGAATATGATTTCTTTTTATTAAAACCACAACTTGCCGTAGCAGTGGGTAGGACTATTATTCCTCAAAATTTTTTCGAAATAATGAATATTTTAATGGATAACGTAAATAAAGGAGATAATCAACATAAATATAATAATTTTAAAATTTTTGTTAACTTTTATGAATCAATTATCGCATACCATAACTTTTATAATCAAATAGAAAAATTAGAAAAAATGGAGCAAAAATAATGTTTTTAAAAAATTTTATAATAACTGGAGAAATCAAATGTGAAACTGGTCTTCATATAGGTGGTTCTAATGATAATATTAACATAGGAGGATCAGATAATGTAATTATTAGAGACCCAACCACTAATTTACCATATATTCCAGGCTCATCACTTAAAGGAAAATTAAGATATTTATTTGAACTAAATGATAAAAAATCTGTTATAAGTATTGTTAGTGACAAGAATAATGGAAAACCCTCATCAGACATAGATTCTATATCTGTTAAAATATTTGGTACCTCAGCAGAGAATTACCAAGAAGATGTAAACAAATTAAAATTTCCAACTAGATTAATTGTAAGAGATTCATATCCAACAGAGGAAACTATAAAGAATTGGGAGGAGTATGAAGATGTTATTGACGGTGCTGAGTTAAAATACGAAAATACCATTAATCGTATTACCTCTAAGGCCATGCCTAGAAACATTGAAAGAATTCCAAAAGATTCAACATTTAATTTTGAAATGGTGTACTCAATTTATAAAGATGACAAAAATAATTTATCCAGTTTATTTGAAGCAATGAAACTTTTAGAGGACAATTATCTTGGAGGCAGTGGATCTCGTGGTTTTGGTAAAGTGAAATTTAATAAAATCACAATTACTGAAAGAAGTAACGAATATTACAAAAATAACGCCAAAGAAGAACCAATTGTTGAAAATTCTAATTTAATTGACATTTATAAAGAGGATAAATTCAATGAACTTATTAAAAATAAATCATGAGAATTTTCATTTAAGATGGTGAAAAAAATGATAATATATTTAAAACCAATTTCAACTTTTCCAGAATTACACTCTGATACAATTTTTGGAGCGTTAACTTATGCTATAAATGAATTATATCCAGAAATAACCAATAAAATGATTTCTTCATTTATTGAGAACAAACCTCCTTTTATACTCTCATCCGCATTTCCTTTTATTTTTAATGATAAAGAAGATTTTGAAACTGGAAATAAAACAAGATTTTTTCCAAAAATTATTTTAGCAAATATAAATAATACAGAGCATGATTACAAAATCTTAAAAGAATACAAAAAAGTAAATTATTTAGATGAGAAAATATTTTTTAACTTAATTTTGGGTAAAATAAACGAGGATAAAATTATATCAAACTTTAATAATTATACAAAATTTAAAGATATGCTAATGAATAAAAGAGAAAATATTAAATTTACTTATAGCGAAATTACTACCCCTAATAATAGTGTTAATAGATTATATAATAAAACTGATGGAATATTTTATACTTCTGGAAAGAAATTCAAAAATATGGGCCTATTCTTCTTAATTAAATTTTATGATGGAACTTATAAAGAAATTATTAGAGGAGCTATCAAATTTTTAAAAGACCGTGGCTTTGGTAAAGATATATCCACAGGTAAAGGTCAATTTGACTATTATATTGATGAAGATTATTCTTTAGAATCTGAGTATAATTTGAATAATAATCTTAACAATTTTATAACTTTATCAAGATTTATACCAAATTCTAAGGATATAAAAGCGATTAATGAATATGTGAAACACGACATGGAAAATATAATCAAATATATAAGTTATGAAATAGATTCAAAAAGAGGTAGAAGTTCCTCTAATGAAATAAGAAAGGAAGTCAAATTCTTTAAAGAAGGGTCAAAATTCCCCTATTATGGAGAAAACTTTGGAAAAGTAATTGAATCAGGAAGAATTAATCCTGCAATAGAATATGGATTTGCATATCCTATAAAGTGTGTCAACATTAATGGTGAGAAATAATGTCAGAAAAAACTTATAATCTTACATTGGAAACCCAAAGTCCAGTTCATATAGGTTCTGGTATAAAGTACCGTTCTTCAGAACTTTTAAAAGGAAGAGGTAATTTAGATAATGACGAAGTTGAAATTTTTAAAAGAATAAATATATCCAATTATATCTCTTCATTAACTAACGAAGATAAAGAAAAATTTTTAAAAGATTTAGAAAACCCTGATTCCAAATTATTTAACAACAAAGATATAAAAAATAAAAATAAATTTATTCGTTATAAAAGTATAAACAAAATAGAATCTAAGAAAGATGAAAAAAATATTAATCAAATTTCAGAGTGTATAAAAACATTAGAAAAGGCATACATTCCAGGATCTTCAATTAAAGGTGCTATAAAAACTGCTTTATTATATAATAATCTAACTTTTAATGATTTAGATAAAATTATAGAAAAAAAAATTAATAATCAAAACAAGGCAAGTAATTTAATAAATTCCATTTTCTTATTTACTGATGAAAAAGATAATGAAAGGAACATTTTCCAATATCTTAGAATTGAAGATACAAGGGGCATACAATATCCTCGAGTGTACAAAGCATGGAATTTAAAACTTGATTCCAATAACAGAAAATCTAAAAAAAATTCAAGTATAACCGAGAGCTTAGAAACAATTGATTCAAACACCAAACTAAGAACAAAAGTAACAATCGAAAATCCAAGATTTTATAATACCTCTAAACAAAATAATGATAAATTAAAATATTTGGACATAAAATATATTAAAAAATCAATATACAATTTTAGCAAAGAATTAATTGAATATGAATTAGACTTCACAGATAATAAAAAAAATAAGAAAGACACTCAAGATTTACATAAATTTTATGAAAATTTAAAAGATATAAATACAGTTGAAAAACCATTATTAAGAGTAGGTTATGGATCAAGTTTAATGGGTACAACCATTGCAATGTTAATTAAACAATACGATGAATTTGCTAAAAGTGAAAATGAAACATTTTCAAAAATTTATGACATCAGATATCCTGCTTCTAGAAAAGTTTTATATACTGAAAAATGCAAACAAATGCCATTAGGTTGGGTTCAATTAATATTCAAATAATTTAAACAAAGAAAGTATTAAGGTGAACATGAAAAAGAGGAGATATAATTGAAGATAAATACTAGTTATCTATTGTTAAAAACTGATAGATATATATCCTGTGATGCTAACAAACTTAGAGGATATATTGGAAATCAGTTTATAGAATATCCTATTTTACATAATCATTATAATAAAGAAAAATACCATTATGGTTATCCACTTATACAATATAAAGTCATTAATGGTCAGGCAGTTATTTTAGGTATAAATGAAGGAGTTGAAGTACTAAAAGATATCTCCTCATCTATTAAAAAATTAAAAATGGACAAGTATTACTTTGTTAATGAAAAAGTTTTTTATGAAAAAGAGGTTAATGTAAGTATTTCCAGAAAAGAATATCAATAT
>JBJEIL010000077.1:0-9155 GCA_051876995.1 Methanobrevibacter sp.
TATATGGAACCTCCATAAGATGTTGCATTGTTACCATCAAATATACAAGAATCAAAGCTCACATTACCGTTATTAGTAATTGCACCACCAGTATTATCTTTACAATTAATAAAACTAATGTTAATAAAGTTTACACGAGAATCAGCAGAAATGGTAAATAATTTATACTGACCTTCACCATCAATTATAGTTTTATTATAACCTGCACCTACAAAGGTTAAAGAACCATTGTAATTAGTATGTGCAAAGTTAATAGTTATCATGTGATTTCCATCACCTGAAAAGGTACCTTCTGAAAGATGAATAACTGCATTATCTGATTCATTTACTTTGGATAATGATGCATTAATAGTTTTTAATGCACTAGTATTACTTTCACCAGTATTAGAGTCATCACCAGTAGGAGAAACATAAATACCATTATTTATATCATTTTCATCACGTGATAAATTACTTTGAGTATTTGTATTAACAGCATTTAAACCATGATTAGTACCTAAATCATTGACTGTGTTTGCTGAAATATTATTTGAATCAGCAGCACTAACAGCAGAAACTGTTAAAAAAACACAGATAAAAAAAGTTAATACAAATATTATCTTTTTATTAATCTTTTTTACCTCCATTACATTTACTATATTTCAATAAAAAAAATAAAAAAAAATTATCTATGAATAAATAATCCAATCTCGAAAAAAATAAAGATCATACAATATTTAAACATGGAAAATATTCTTTTAATATCAAAAATAATTGATAAAATATAAATTAATTTTGACATAATTAATATATTTATAATAGTATTTAATATTTGTTAATTGAATTTTAAAAAAAATAAAGTAATCTTAAACATAATTGTTTAAATTTACCATAAAGACAAATAAAAAAATAAAAATAGAATTAAAATCGTTTAAACTAGTTAAAAAATGTCATATTAACTTTAAATTAAAATAAAAAAGATATCTATTAAAGATTAAGAAATATAATTTAAATCATTAAGAAAAAAATAAAAAAACTTAATATATATAAAAGTTAATATATACACCATAATCAAATTAATTTTATATTTTATAAATAATAACTGATTTTAATGATTTTATTTAAAAATTAAAACCAAACTTTAATTTGATTAATAATCTAAATGGAGGTGAAAAGATAAAAAGAAAAAATTTAAATTATTATATTATCTTACTACTAATTATTATATTAACATTAACTACAATAAGCACAGTTAATGCAAGTGATAATAATACAGGCCCCAATACTAGTGAATTATCGAGTAACCTAACAATTAACAATAATTATAAAGATTTAACCATTAAAAATAATTCAGTTATAAAACAAAACCAATTAAAAAATAATTCAATTATAGAACAGAGCCAAATAAATAATGATTCAAAATCATTAGATAATACTAAAACATCTAAAGAGAATATTAAAATATCAAGCAATACTGAAAGAAAAAATAAAGAAAATAACATAAGTAATGTTTCTATAAAGCCAGTGAATCCGCTAATGTTCAATAGAGATTATGCTGGAAAAACAATAGAAGTTACAGATGATAATTATGAGAAATATTTTAATAAATATACTGGTTATTTAATATCCAATGATACATTTAAAGATGGAGATATTCTTAAAATAGGTAATGTTACTAATAGAATATTTAAATTAAATAAAAAACTTTATATCACAAGCATAAGTCCAAATGATATAATTAGAAATGGAGCAATATATTTATTAAAAGGTAGTGATGGTTCAGTAATTACAAATATTAATATTCAAAATAAAGAACCATATATTAATATTAATGGAGTAAGTATTGGATTATATTATGGAATCTATTTAAATAATACAAATAACAACATTATTTCTTTTAATAAATTTAATAATAGAGAATGTAACTTTGGTTTTGCATTTTATGCATATAACTCATCTTACAACAATATAATATACAATTCATTCCATACTGGAAATTCCCGTACAGAAGCTACAAGTTGTTTAGTAATGGATTTATCTAATTACAATAATATTTCATATAATAATCTAACAACAGTCCAGTCAAATTGTATTTATTTAAATCATTTAGGATGGATGGGAGCAAATGATGTATGTATAGGAACTTTAATTTCAAATAATTATATTTATAGTGAAATACCTTCTCAGATGTCCTATGGTATGCAAATAGTTTATGGAAAACATAATAACACTAAAGTTATTAATAACACCATTGAACATGTATCTGATGCTATTAATCTTGATGGGGAAAATGTTACCATAACAGGTAATAAAATTTTAAATATAACTGAATCTGGAATTGCAGTTAAAAATGGAGAAAATGCCTTAATAGAAAATAACACTATTTTAACTAATAAAAGTGTATTAAAAGGTATAATATCCTATGTAAATAACACTACAATATCCAATAACTACATATCTATGATTAATGGTGCATATTCTGCTATAGATGTTTATATCAATAGTAGCTGTTATAATAATATTATCAAATTAAATACTTATGGAATTGGTATTGTTACAGTAAACAATAACACAATACTTAACAATACAATTATAAACAATAAAGACTCAGGAATACAATTTAATGGATCAGATAATAAAATTTACGAAAACTATATTGAAACGAATTCCAGTGGAATAAGTGCTAATAGTCCTCAAGTAAGAATTAAAAACAATACTATTCTAGCAAACACCATATTTTCCGATGGTGAAGGTATCTATACCAATGGTTTAATTTATAACACAACTATTGGAAACAATATAATTACTACAAACGCTACAGGTATAAAAAGAGAGATAACAGATAATAAAAGTGATAATCTATTTGACAATATTATTAATGGAATATTAACAGATCCAACAGCAATTACAATCAACGATAATAACTTCTATGACTTCTTTACAAAGGACGGATATTTAAATTACACATTTAAAGAAAATGCCAACAGAGTCATAATCCTTGGAATAATAACCAATAAAAAAATAGTAATTAATAACAAAATGGTTTTAATGTCTAATATGGATAATAACTTTTTGTATAATGTTACAATAGACTTAATTTCAGGTTCCGATGGTACAATTATTAAAGATCTGACCTTTCATAACTCAAACAATGATAAAGCAATTACTATAAACAATACAAACAATATTCAAATAACTGGAAACAACATTACCATAATAAACAATAATAAAGATAACCATATAAATGGAATTTCAATTATTAACTCAAATAACGATGAAATAACAAATAACAACTTATATATTGAAACCAATACAAAAGCAGAGGGAATCAATCTATTAAATAATTGCAGTTCATTATTAATATCCAAAAACAATATTGTTATAAAATCAGATGATGACGCCAAAGGAATATCTGCCGAATTATTAAATGAAAGTAAAATACTTGAAAATTACATCAATATTTATATTTTAAATAATTCAGGATATGGAGTTTATATTAATGGAGGAAACATCTCAAATGGTACTAACATTGATTCAAATAGAATTATTCTAAAAGGAAACTCCAATGCATATCCAATATTTTTAAACAATGTTAAAAACTTTACAATTAATAATAATGACATTAATACCAAATCAGATAGCAGTAAAACTATCATAATTAACAACGGATCTCATATTAACATCAATAAAAATCAGATTACTGCAATTATTAACAAGGAAAACGGAAATGATTCAATATTTAACATATCAAGAAAATCAAATAATATCCAAATAAATGATAATTCAGTTGATTCCAATATTAAGGATATTTTAAATAAATATAAATATTCACTTAATGTTGATATAAAGAATACCAGCTACATTATTGGAGATTATAATTTCTTAGATTATTTCACAAGTAAAACTAATGGAAGACTAAATGGTTTAATCAGATCAAATGATAAAATTTTATTTAAAAACTTATCAACTGCTGATTCATTCATAATCGATGTTCCATTAAATATAAGTTCTTATGATGGAAACTCCATCATCTCATCTATAATAATATTTGATCAAAATAGTTCTAATTCAGTTATCTCAGATTTAATATTTAATCAAGCAAAAATCATATTAAACAATACTGAAAATCTTAAAATTTATGATAACATTTTCAAAATCAACAATACTGGTTCTAGTACAATTATTGTAGTAGATTCTGGATTAGATAATAATATTTCAAGTAATGAAATTATTTTTGATAATTGTTCTGATATGGAGTTTATAGATATTAAAGGTAGTGAAAATAGCATTTTCAACAACAACATTATTCAAGGAAATACTACTGGATTATTTACATTAATAAATAATGAAAATTCAAGAGAGACTAAAATCACAAACAATAAGATTGTGTTAAATACTGATTCAGTAAAATTAATTGAATCAGTTAAATCCAATAATACAGAAATAAGTTCTAATGACATTGACATTCAAAACTTTAAAGGTTATGGATATTTTGGAAATAATACCATTAATGAAACTATTAAAGGAAACAATATTTTCATAATAAATAAACCATTAAACAATAGTAATTTCGATGATATTACTAAAGATTTAATAATTGGGAATCAAACTGGTATTTACTCTTTAGATTCCAATTCAACATTAGTTGAGTATAATCATATAGAGTCTTTAAATTCTGAAAATGATTATTGTATATATATTCCAAGCGAATCCAGTGATACAAATGTTAGATTGAATTATTTAGTAAGTGACAATAATAGAAAAACCGCAAATAGTGCTGTTTACTTTATTAATTCAAAAGTTTATGATAACAGCCCTTACGAAATCTACATTTCACCAAAAGGTAGTGACGAAAATGGAGACGGAAGTAAAGAAAATCCTTATAAAACCATTGCACATGGATTAAGTAGAGGAATTAATAGTGTTATTTATTTAGATGATGGAGATTATTTTGAATCCAATTTAACTATACTAAAAAATATTACATTATCTGGAATAAACCCCGGAAAAGTAACAATAAACCTTAATCAAAGCCAATTATTTACAGTTGATAAAAATGGTTCATTAACTGTTGAAAAAATTAGATTTATTAAAGGAAACTCAAGCAATGGTACAGTTTTCTTAAATAAAGGTACATTGAATATTATCAATTCAACATTTGAGGACAATAATGCAACTAATGTAAATAAAACAGAGGTATCTGGTTTTGGTGGTGTAGCTACAAATTATGGAGATTTAAATATAATCAACAGTAGTTTCAGTAATAATATTGCCCATAAAGGGGGAGCAATTAGAAATTATGGAAATCTAATGATTAATCAATCTAAATTTTATAATAACTCCGCTAGTGAAGGTGGAGTCATATATAATCAAGGAAATTGTAGTCTATACAATTCTAACTTTAATAACAACACTGCAATTCATTCAACAAAATTTTGCATAACTTACAAATCACGTAATGAAGATGTAAGTAAATGTTGTAATCTTGGTTCAGGTGCTGTAATATTTAATATGGGAAATTCTTCACTAATTATAAGAAATTGTAAATTTGATTCAAATAATGCAATAAATGGAGGAGCTATATACTTCAATGGAAGTTCAAATTCCACTCTTGAGATATATAATTCCACATTTAATAAAAACAAAGCTTCAAATAGTGGAGGTGCAATTGACGCATCTACAAATAAGCTTATAATCAAATCTACAAACATTACCAGAAATGAGGCAAATAAAAATGGTGGAGGAGCATCCCTTTCATGCGATAATGGAATAATTGACAGTTCATCAATTATTGGAAATATTGCTAATAATGGAGGGGGACTCTATCTTTCAGGAAATATCACAATAACTAATAGTTTTATAAGCAATAACACTGCATCTGGAGGTGGAGCAATAAACTATAATGGAAATTATAGATATAATCACTTTACTAATCATGTTAACATTTTTAACTCAACTATAAATGGTAATCGTGGTTTAAATACAGGTGGTGCTATTCAAAGTGCTTACGGAAATATAAGTATTTCCAATTCCAATATTATGAATAACTTTGCACCTGATGATTCTACAATCAAATCATATAACAAAGATGTATTCGATGTAGATAATCACAATTGGTGGGGTTCTTCAAAAGGACCTGATGACTCTGTTTGGAGAAATGCAAATCTAGATAAAAGAAATTGGGCTAAATCTGAAATTGAATGGTACAAAATCAGTGATAACAGTAAAAGTCAAGACAATACTGGAGGAATTATACCTGGAAATAGTAAAACTAATTCAAATTTACCTTCCGGTACAGGAACAAGTTTAATACCTAATCCAGGTTCTGGAAATGGTAACAGTGGTTCTGGAAATGGAAATGGAAACTCAGGTAGTGGAAATGGAAATGGAACAGGCAATGGAAATAGTAATGGTGGAAATGCCAATGGTCAAGGTAGTGGAAATGGAGGAAATGGAAACTCTAATGGCCAAGGTAGTAGTGGTGCCAAGGGAGCAACTAATGGTCAAGGCCAAGGAAATGTTGGTGTTGATGGTCCAAACTCTGGAGGTGCTAACCCATCAGGAGCAGGCAGTAGTTCTGGATCTTCATTATCCTCAGGATTGTCTAAAGCATACGAACTTACAAAAGAAGAGTTACAAAACAGTAAAAAAGTAGATCCAAATACATTAATATATGTAATAATTATGTTTGCAGTATTAATTTATATTGGATATAGAAAAGAAAGAGGAAACGATGATTATAAATGATTATTCATTTATTTCATCAATTTTTATTAAAATAAAAAAAAATTTATTAACTAAATATTAAAAGGGGATGTGAACTATTAAATTAAAATCAAAATATTCTATTCTTCTATGTATAATATTTATAATAACTTTATCTATATCAGGAATTAGTGCTGTTAACCTTGAGGATAATAGTTCTAATTACATAGAACCTAGTAATTCAACGAGTTTAGAAACTAATAACACATCAATCTTAAGTAATGAATCAACAAACCATACACGTTTAAATGAAAATAATATAGCTTATGTTTCATTAAATGGTAGTGATACTTTAGGTGACGGTTCAAACAATAATCCTTATCAAAGCCTAGATTATGCAATTAATCAGGTAGGTAACAATTCAACAATTTACATTTTTGATGGAAATTATAATATTAAAGGCTTAACCATAGATAAAGATTTAACAATTAAATCAATTAATGGAAATGTTGTAATAAATGGATCTGGTAATTTCATATTCAATATTAAAGAGAATTCTAATTTAATATTAGAATCTATTAATATTATAAATGGATATGGAAATGCGGATACTGAAAGTTCTTTCTATAATAAAGGTAATTTAACTATTATTAAATGTACCTTAACAAATAACACTGGATTTGTATCTGGAATAAGTAATTATGGTACTTTAACAATTAAAGATTCAACTTTTGATTTAAATAAAGGAGAAAATTACGAAGATATTGTTAATTATGGTAATTTATATGCAAATAATTCCAATATTTACAGAAATAGAATCTATAATTTTGGAAATATTGATTTAAATTATTGTAATATCCAATATGGATTAATATCAAATACAACAGAAAGTGGTAAACCTTCAAATCTTAAAATGAATAACACAATCCTTTTAAGAGATAGTTATTCCTACTTTGAAATTCTTAACTCCAATGGAGTAATAGAAAATTCAAAGATTTACGGTAATGAGTCATTATATAGAAATTACTTCTATAATTCAAATATTACTATTAGTTCTTCTTTATTTGAATCCATTATAAACTTAAATGGATTAAACAATCTTACAATTTCCTATTCTTCATTATACAAAGTTTATAGCAATAAACCTGAAAATGAGAAATTTGTTAATATTTCAAACAATTGGTGGCAAATTAATGAAATACCAGAAAATGATATTTTAAATAGTTTTAAACCTGAAACCTGGATAATTGCAAATTTTACATCAGAAACTCCTTTAAATAAAGGTGAAAACAATACTTTAGCAATAAATCTTTATTTAACTGATGGAAAGAATGTTTGGGACATTCCTAAAAACATTAAAGTTATAGACATTAATGTTAAATTTGAATGTGAAAATGGTAAATTCAGCCCGGACTCCGGAATTATAAGAGATAATGTCTTTAAAACAAAATATAGTGACAATACAGAAGAGACTGTTATTTATGCTATTATTAATAAGGAAAGATTAAATCTATTGATTGGAAAGGGATATACTAATTATAGCATTTACGTTTCCACAACAGGTCATGACGGTACAGGTAATGGTTCAAAAGAAAATCCATATAAAACCTTAACTAAAGCTGTATCAAAAGCTTTAAATGGAAATACCATTTATATTGACAAAGGAACATATGATGGATATTATAATAGCTTAATGAATATTAATAAGAATATAAACTTTAAAGCTTATAACGGACCTGCATATATTGAAACTTATGAAAGCAATTATATTTTTAAAGTTCCAAGATGGGCCAGATTAAGTTTGGAAGGTATAAACTTCTATTCAAAAGATAAAAGTTTTCCAAATAATCTTATAATTTCCAGTGCAGGAAATATTAATATAAACAATTGTACATTTAAAAATATTTTAAGTGAACATACTATTTATGTTAGTGAAGATTACTTTAGATATGGAAGTTTAAACATTAATAACACTTTATTTAGTAATATTGACGGATGTGCCATTTATGGAGTAGCTGATTTAAATATAAATAACAGTAATTTTACAGGATTTAATTCATATGGTACTTTCTATCAGAAAAAAACCATTATTGCAACAAACAACAATCTAATAATCAATAATACACTATTTACAGATAGCACCGTCCCAGCAATTTACATTGGTAGTAATAACGGTGGTGGTGAAAATCTACTCATTAATAAAATCATAATTGAAAATTCAGACATTAATAATGTCGATGGAAATACAAGCGACAACTATTACAATAAATTACCTGTAATAAACTTCAATAAATACTGTATAAATCCAATACAGATTAAAAATTGTAGATTTATAAAAAATCCTGGTACCTGTATAAAAGGTGGAAATTGCACTATCATTAATTCAAGCTTTATCTCTAATTATGGAGATAACATAATCATTAACGATTATTATAACTTTAAAATTTATAATTCCACATTTATTAACAATA
>JBJEIL010000078.1:0-2110 GCA_051876995.1 Methanobrevibacter sp.
ATGGAAACCGAGATTGTAATGTGGTTATATGGAATTCTAAGTAGAAACTGGGTAAGGCTCACACGCAAAATCGGTGCAGAACATTTGGATGTTGCAAAGGTCATCTATGACCAATTGTCAGGTACAGGAATTACTGTTGAGGATGTAATCGAGGCAAAGAGAAAGGTAGAACCAGATTACACCAAATGGGAAAAGGAAGATTTAATAGAGCTTACAAGAAATATTCTACATCTTTCAAAACCTATGATTATTGTTGCAAACAAGGCGGATTTACCTACCGCAGCCGAGAATATTAAGAGACTTCAGGAAAAATATCCATATGTAATTCCATGTTCTGCTGAATCAGAACTTGCACTTGTAAGGGCTGCAGAATCAGGACTTATTAGTTATACCTCAGGTGATTCCTCATTTGAAATCTTGCAAGAAGATAAGTTAAGTAAAAATCAAAAATTAGCTCTTGACTATATTCAGACCAATATCTTGGATGTTTATGGCAGTACAGGTATTCAAAAAGCGCTTAATACAGCAATATTTGACCTATTGGATATGATTGCTGTCTATCCTGTACAGGATGAACATAAATACTCAGATCAGAAAGGTAATGTGTTGCCTGATGCCATATTAATCAAGAAGGGTTCTACTCCACATCAGCTTGCATATGTTATCCACACGGATATTGGTGATAAGTTCCTATATGCAATTGACGCACGTAAGAACATGAGAATCTCAAGTGACTATGAACTTGAGGATGGGGACATTATCAGTATTGTAACTACCTAGTTTCAATACTTCTAAATCCAATATCCTTTTTATTTAAGCTTTTATGAATTGATTTTAAGATTTTTTAACTAATCAACTTATTTTTTTTATATTAAACATTTCGGATAATGCTTTAAGCTACTTAACTATTTATAAACCATTTCATTTCAGTGGATTTTACACTTGAAACTTACCTCTAGAAACTTTTCTTTATCTAAAATTCAATTCTTAAAACTTATAAATAAAATTAATCTTAAATATATCCTTAATTAAAAGTCTTTAATATGGAATCTCTTTTTAAACCAGATCATTTTAAAAACTGAAGATTCAACATATTGAAATTATTACTATATTTAAAAAAATTATTAAAAAGGTGAAAGAATGCATCCACGTCCAAGTCCTATAGCTGCGGCATTATATACGTTAAGAGATATGAATGTCGATGTAATTGTAATGCATGGTCCGAAAGGTTGTTGTTTTAGAACAAGCAGACTTCTTGAAAGTGATGGAGTAAGGGTTCTAACAACCGGTATGAGTGAAAACGATTTTATATTAGGTGCAGGTGAGAAACTAGAAGACACCCTGAACAAGGCATATGAGATGTTCCATCCGAAACTCATGGGAATTGTCGGAACATGTGCAAGTATGATTATTGGTGAGGACCTAGAAAGCGCAGCGGAAAACGTAGATCTAGACTGCACAATCATACCTGTTGAGGTACATGCAGGTTTAGGAGAAGGAGACAATACGGAAGGAGCTATTCTTGTCCTAAAACGTGCTGCAGAATATGGTGTCATACCTGAGGAGGAAGCCTCAAGACAGATTGAAATGTTAAGGCAAGCAACCGAGGTAGAGAAAACAAGGGGAATGGCCCAAGGCAAGTATATAAAACCTAACTTCGGGGACAATAAGGAAAAGATTGGAAATATCATTGTGGACTCCATAAGAGAAGGTAAAAAGGTGGCATTTGTCTTAAATGTTAAGAAAGAAACATCATATCTGTTTGCAGACATTCTAAACTTTGATTATAGAAAGATTAATCCCGATAATAAGCCACTATTTATCGGAAACCTCGATGAGAACATTGGCCTTCCAAGAATAAGGTCCCATGCCGTAAATGTTAAGGCTAACCTTAAGGAAGAGTCTGATGTGGAATTTGATTATATAACAGGAGGTCTTGATGAATATCCTGTAGCTGCCAATAATGCAGAGGAGATTTTAAAGGAATATGATCCTGACTTAACCGTTGTGGTAGGTGTTCCACATGCACTTAAAATAGAGAACATTCCAGGTGAATCCATTGCTGTTACAGATGGTCCAAGACTTGTAGAGGCCTTAAGGGAGGACGGCT
>JBJEIL010000079.1:0-8982 GCA_051876995.1 Methanobrevibacter sp.
GTCTGTTTGAAATAGTTCATAAAAATAAAAGGCAGATCGACACTGATAGTATAGAAAACCCAATCATTCAGGAATTACTTGATAAGTTTAGCAGACAGAACATTAACATTAAATTAATGGATGTTACAAGTGATATTAATGTTCCAACCGTTACGGCATCAAGTGATGATGATTCACTGAAAGATCCTGCCCTTCTATGTTTAGGTGTTGGAACACATCTTGATCCGAATATAGCAATCATACGTGCATTAACAGAGGTTGCACAAAGTAGGGCAACACAGATACATGGTACAAGGGAAGACACTACAAGGGCAAATTTCATGCGTAAAGCAGGTTATGACCGCATGAAAAAAATTAATAGCATCTATTATAAAGAAGAGGAAAATAAGATTTCAATAGAGGATATGAATGATTTAAGTGGTAACTCATCACTTAAAGAGGATATTGAAATCTGTAAAAATCAGCTAATCGAAAATGGCTTTGACAAAATATTGTTTGCTGATTTAACAAGACCTGAGATTAATATCAATGCTTGCCGTGTTGTAATTCCTGGTGCAGAACTATATACACTAGACCCGGATAGACTAGGTACCAGATATAAAAAATTCCTTTAAAGAATCTAAAAACAACTATTTTTTACCTATTTTTTTAAAACCTAATAAAACATCTATTTTTATAGCTAATCTTCAAAAACATCATAAAAATAATAAATTTTTTAGGTTTAATAAGAGATATTATTTAATCTTAAAGATTTAAAAGAAATAATAAAAATATATAAATCTAATAAGAATAAAGATATATAACAATTGTTTTATTATTTATTTAAATTTATTAGATTTTTAATTAATTTTTATTGGATGTAATAGAATGGAGAATAATAAAAGGATTATAGTTTTTACAGGATTATCATTAAGTTTTGATGATGCAAGCCAAATACTTGATGCAAATTATAGGCCCCCTGTTAAAAGGGGAGACATATTTAAAATTCTTAAAGAGGGGGAAAAACCCGATATTATTGGCATAATAGATGGACAATTTCATTCAGCACCTGCAGTAGCACATAAAGAAATTATGGAAGCACTAAATAAAGGGATAACCGTTGTTGGTGGATCTAGTATGGGTGCTTTAAGAGCATCAGAACTTGACAGTCTTGGAATGATAGGTGTAGGTTTTGTTTATAATGAATATAAAAATGGAAATATCAAATCTGATGATGATGTTGCTGTAATATTAGACCCTAACACATATAGACCATTATCAGAGGCACTAGTTAATATTGACCATAAACTTAAAGGGGCCATTTCCTCTGGAATAATTACGGAAGAGGAAGGTAAAAAAATACATGAAATAGCAAAAGAAATCTATTATCCCCATAGAAACTATCCGAATATCTTTAAAAAATCAGATCTTCCAGAAGATAAGATGAATAAACTTATAAGATATATCAATTCCCATGAAGACATTAAAACTCAGGATGCCAAAGAGGTATTGAAATATATTAAGAAAATAGCATACAAGTAATGTCTAGAAAATAGAAAATATTGAAATTATTTAGAAATCGAGTAAAATTTATTAAATAAGATAAATCAATTAAAAAAAGATATACAATTATTAAATTTTATATAAAAGCAATAAACCATTTAAAAATCGTGAAAAAAGTATTGTGTGATACAATGGAATATGGAGAAAAAGTTAAGAAATTAGAAGAAAATTTGAAAGATAAAAAGGTAGCATTATGCTTTTCTGGAGGATCAGACAGTAGTTTACTTGCATATGTCGGGGCAAACCTTTGTAAAGAAATCATCCTTTTTACCTTTGATAATGGTTTATTTCCAAAAGATTTCATTAGAAAAAGTAAAGAACAAGCAGATAAATTCAATCTAAAACAGATCATAGTTAAAGATAAGTTTATAAAAGATGATGAGTTCTGTAAGAATAATGAAAAAAGATGTCTAATCTGTAGAAATAAAATATATTCCTCAATTAAAAAGCTTGCAGAAGAAAATAACCTTGATTATGTAATTGACGGAAATAACATCAGTGACTTTTTAGAAGACAGACCAGGAATTATAGCGAAATATGAATATAATATTGAAAGTCCTTTAATAGATGCAGGATTTGAAACAAGGGATGTGCATAGATTCCTAAAAGAACATAATATAGAATACAATAAATCAACCACATGTCTTGCAACTAGAATTGAAACCAATAAACCAATTACTAGAAATTTAATAAATAGAATAAATACTGCTGAAAAGATTGTTGAAAACATTACAAAAAATGATATTGTAAAAGTTCGAAAACTTAATAGTTATGCTATTATTGAAACTGATAATATTGAGCCATTATTAAATGTTGAAACATTACAATTAATAGAGGACGAATTTAAAGCAATAGGATTTAAAAAGATTGGAATAAATATTACCGAAATTAAAGATAATGATGAGAAACTTTACACCTATAGAGGATGTCAAGCAAAGAATAATAAGGTAATGTTTACAAAGAATCTTCCCTATGAAATAGATATTGAAGAGACAATCACTCATTTATCCAAAGAATTTGATGATGTTGAATACTTCGATGATCGTGGTCTTATCCTATTTAGCAACGAAGATGTAGACATAAGTATTTCAAAAAACGGTAAAATCATTATAGACAATGTTGATATTGATAAAGGAGAAGATTTTGCAATTAAAATTCTTAAATTGATTAGAAGAACTGTTTAAAAAAAATAAGTTCTAAAACTTCTTCATTTATTTTTTTTAATAAGATTATTTGCTAAATATCCATAAAAAAGATATTATAAACTATTTTTCCATATTTAATTATTTTCAAAGATAAAAATCAAATTTTTAATCTGATCTTAATAATTACTTTTAAACAATAATTGAATTCTTAAATCTGATTTTTAATAATTGCTTTTAACCATAATGATTGAATTTTTAAATCTAATCTTTAGGATCAGTTATATATAATTAAGTTTTAAAACCAATTTTTAAGTATAATTTTAGTTATACCAATTGAATTTTAGCCAATTTCATATATTCAATTAAAAACAATATAAAAATTAAACTAAAATAGAAAAGAAAGCTTTAATATACTAATTCTATAAGAATTTCTGTATTCAATTAAAAACAGCGATAATTAAATTAGATTAAATTAAATTAAATTAGAAAAGAAAATTAAAAAATAGAAATGTTTTAGTTTAAGTCCTCAGGACTGTAATCTTCACCAACATATTGTCTTTTAGGTTTTTTTAAGTCTATTTGACGCTTATCATAAAGCTCTTTATATTTTTTTAAAACAATATCTGGAGTAATTAAGACCCTACTAATATTATTATCATATGGGACTTTCTCATTTCTTTCGGGATTTAAATTAAAGATGGTAAATTCTCCACCATCAATACGGAATTTTAGATTATCTGCTTCAATATTAGTTACATTAACAGATAATTGTGTAGCATTATCTAAATCATCATCTGCAATTACATTGTAATCCATATTTAAAGTTTTATGAGGTATAAATTCATTTATAGTTCTTTTAACAGAAGATTCAAAAAGATCTAAGAAATTTTTAATAATATTATCATCATTTCTTCTGTACATTGCTAAAATAGGACTTAAAAGAATTTCATTTTCAACATAATCATCTTCAATACGGGCTCTAATAATAATTTTTCTTTGACTTGTTCTAATTACCAAAATCGGTTCAGATGACATATCATTACTCCGTTAAATCATTTTTTTATAAATTTCACTTAATAAAAATAAAAAGTTAATTAATAATAATATTTGTTTTTATTAAATTTAAACAATACTAATTTGAAAAGAATAAAAAAAAGTTAAAAAAATTAAAACTGAAAAATAATTTGATAAAAAAATAAAAGAATAAGAAACAGTCTATTCTGCATCAATAAGTGCTTTCATTAAGTCACTAGCACGAACAAGACCTAAAATTTCACCGTCAACATCAGTAACAGGAATTTGTTCAATATTTAATTCTTTCATTTTTTTAGCGCAATCAGATACTTTTGTTTTTGAATTTGCGGTTGCAACATTTGAGGTTGCAACATCTTTTACAAGTTTATTTGTAAATTTAAGATGGTTTTTCTCAATATATAATATTGAGGTACTATCCCATGACCATTTATCTCCTTCAGTACCTACTGTAGAACTATGTTCAGTTCTTTCAGAGATAATTTCACTTTCTGCAATGAAGTCTGTTTCAGTTAATATACCAGTTAATTTACAATTACTGTTTAAAGCTAAAATAGATTTTAAACCAAAGAATTTCATTGATTCAAAAGCCACATTCAATGGTGCCTCATCCCAAGTAGTTGGAACATTAGTAATCATGAAATCTTCAACTGGAATTGAAACATCCAATTTTGCAAGTGCTGATGTTACAAGATCATAACTTGTTATAATACCTACGAGTTCATCATCATCATTTACAACAGGAACTCTTCTAACATTATTATCTAACATTCTCTTAGCAACCACACTTACTTCCTCATTTGGTTTTGCAGTTACCAATTTCCTACTCATTAAAAGAGCAATTTGTTCCTCGTCAGGATTATTAATTAAATCAGAACGAGTTAATATTCCAATAACTTTTTTAGTATCTCCTTTAGTTACAGGTACAACAGAAACATCTTCTTTTTTCATTAATTCTAAAGCTTTATGTCTATTACCTGGAACAGAAACGCTTACAACGTTTTTAGACACTATTCTTTTTATTAACATAATTCCACCATTTTTTAGTTAATTTAATAAAATATTTTATAAGTTTTAAAATAAATTATCGAAATTAAAAAAATAGAAGATTAATCATAAAATAATATTAAATCAATCAATAATTAATTTTTAATATCTTCGAATAATTAATTTATAAACTTAATTACAAATTGTAGATATCCAGTAATTTTAATAGACAACTATTTTTTCAATTAAATTATAAATTATTAAAAATTAAAGATTTAATTTACAACAAGTACTGAGCATTTAGCTGATTTAACAACTTTAGATGCTACACTACCCATTAAAAATCTATCAAATCCAGTTTTACCTGAACTACCTATAACAATTAAATCAACATCCTCATCTTCAGCAACATCTAAGATTACTGCAGCAGGAGATCCTTCTTTAACTAAACTAGTTACTTTAATATCACTATCAACTTCATCTCTAATCTCTTCAACTCTTTTAAGATTTTGTTTAGTTTCTTCTTTGAGCATTTGATTTATTTCATAAATAGTATCATCTGATGGAAGGCCTATTGAAAAACCATTTTCAATTACACTTAATGCAATAATTTCAGCACCTGATTTTTCCGCTAGGAAAAGTGCATGTTGTTCTGCATTCTCAGAATATTTTGAACCATCAGTAGGTAATAATATTTTTTTGTACATTTTTAAATCTCCTTGAAATATATAAATTAAATAACGGGTACTATAAATCAAAAATATATGGAAATCATATTACATTTACCCTTTTATCCCATATATCCATAAAACAACTTAGATTTAAGTTATTATTTGAAATAATTTTTAATTGATAATTAAAAAAAATTTTCTATAATCTATCATTTTTTAAAGAAAATTTAATCAATCATTATAATTTTGATTATTACTATAATCTACAAGTGTATTTTTATTCATTACATATAATATATTTTTTGTTTCGGTCCTATTAATTATACTTAAATATGGGTTTTTTGATAGTTTCCTTGAAATCGTTAACTGTGGAGAGCTACCCTCCCCAATAATAGTTTTACCTACTACATCATATAAACGGGGATTAGTCTTTTTAGATTTATAAATATTTGTTGTTGCCATTTCAAAGAAAAGTTTTGGATTGAAATATCTCCTATAATATGCCCTTGCTAGTTTTAGTGAAAATTCCAGATCCCTCATTATATTTGGAGTATTCAACATTATATTATCTGATCCAATAAGTGGATGAATATTCCCATATAGGATATCATTTATTGGAGGTATTCCGACATTCAATGTGGCATTTGCCCTAGGACATAAAACCACAGAGATATTAGACTCTTTTAGATGTTTAATATCATCACCTACAGGATTAGTACAATGAACCACTTGATCTAAAGAAGAATCCACAGCTCTTTGAATCTCGCTTAAACCTGTTTTTTCAATTGATTTATTTTGAGCATTTATAGACTCTGCAGCATGTATAGAGGATATCTTATTATGTTTAGCGCATTCCGAGGATATTAACTCTGAAACTTCAGAGGATATTTCACCAAAACCGCTTAGACCTACACCGTCACTATATTTTAAGAGTTTACGTAGTTGTCTTTTAACAAGGTTCATGTCAGGATCTTCCCCATAGAAACTATTGTCCCTTCCCAGAATAATTGGATTTATTGGAAGATCACCAGAGGCTTTTCGAAGTAATTTCACACCTTCAACTCCACCTTCCCTATAATCAATAAAATGAGTAGTTCCACTTGAAAGCATATCCTCCATGGACGATTTCATAGCCTGAACAATATCCTCAGGTTCCGCATTTTCTAAAGCCTTATGCTTAATACCATTTGGAGGTTTAACCATCTGGCTTAAACTTAAACCATCACCTTCATCTTTAATGATAGAATCGCCAATATGAACATGAGCATTTAGAAAACTAGGAGATACAATACAACCAGAAGCATCTATTGTCCTACCTTCCTTAACATCTTTAGAGATTTCTAAAATCTCCCCATCATCTATTGATATATTTTCATAAACCGGATCAAGATTAGAACCCTTTAAAACCAATCCATTTTCTATTGTTAACATAAATAATAATTTATTTAAAAGCATATAATAATTTTTGTAAAATTAGAAATAATATAAGGCACTAATAGATTTACAATAAATGAAATAAGAAAAAAATAGAATTAAAGTTTAAACAGTTAATGAATCTATAAAGTTAATAAACTTTATTAAATAAAAAAATCAAAGAGATACTTACAAATAAACTGTTTTTTAAGAAGAGATATTTTAAATAGATAATGGTAGGGAGGGGATTCTATTAAAGAAATCGATATTAGATACTTTTATAGGAATATTGTCCGTGTAGGAGACCATTATCGAATAAAACACAAAAATAAAGATTACGGAGAATTTAGTAAATTAAGTGATGCATTATATGAAAGGGATTGTTTGATTTACTGTAACTTTGACTATGATTTGCTTGTTGAATGTGATTTAGAAAATAAATATGAACATATGGATTTACCGCCCTTTCCAGAAAAAAGACCGAAAGGACAGATAAAACATAGCAAAATAGATAAATCAAAGATTGAAGGTAAACTAGAATTTAATCATAAAATAAATAAATTCACAATAGTCAAAGGAGATAAAAAATTCGGTTCTTTCGACACAATGACAGAAGCATATCTTGCAAAAAAGATTTTGATTGAGAATGATTGGAATCCCCAATCCTTAAAAGAGTTTGAAAGAATTAAAGAATCCATATTACATAAAGATAGAAAGAACAAAGAACCATTGAAATTAGGAACCTATTGTCCAAAATGTGGTAATAAAGTTAAAGAGAATACCCTCCTATGCCCATTTTGTGGAATTAATATTAAAGAATATAAAAATTGAGTCTTAGTTTATAAATAGTATAAACTATAAAAACTAAGATGCTATAAAATTAAATAGATTATTAATTTTTAAAAAATATAAAGAGGTTATAAAATGATTTTAGACTGTATTAAGGGAATTATAGAAATTCTACAAAATAATGACAATACACCTACAGTTAATGATGTGATTGATGATTTGTGTAACATTATACAGTCTGAAATCGAGGAAACATTTGATGATTATGACGTACTAATCATTGATAGTGAAATGGAACCTACAATTGAAATAATTAATAAGCAGATTATTAATTCAGATTTATATGTCAAAATCAAAATCAAACCTAATGAAAATGGATTTTTAATCTCCATAGCACATGATTGGATTAAATTTAAAGACACAACTAAATTTGTAGGTCATGATATTATTGAAACATTAAGTAATGCCGTGAAAGACTTACCTAAAGGTTATATTAAATTAAATAACTATTATGGAAGTTCTTGCTGGGATGATATTGACGAGGTACATGTCATATCCAAATTCCATAACATGATTATTGAGATTACAGAAGATGAGATTATAGATGAATTGGATAATGTACTAGATATCTATAATGATCTATTAATTGACTATGATAAATTAGAACAATTTAGCTTATTAGATGATATTGAGGAAATCTTCAAAAATTATCCAAGAGAAAAAGAGGAATTTCCCCAGACATTACTTGGTTATGAAATGATAACCTATATAAAATATGATTTTATTGAAACAATAAGACGTGCATATAATGGCATACCAAGTGATTTAAGAATATCCCTATCAGATGCAAATGATGAGTACACACTAACACCTAATTTATCCATGAATTTGAATCAGATATCAAGTTCACTATTTTATAGAAACGGTTTAATTTTTGGTGTAACTTTCCAATGTGATGAGAGAATTATAAAATTTTATATTTCACAGGATTTAAATAGGATCAACAATGCAATGGAAAGTAGTAAAATAGGTAAAAGATTAATTGAAATTCTAAAAGAGGATAATGCTGACTGTGACTATGTTGAAATTGATAAGACAGATAGAATAAAAGCAGGACCTAAATCCAGAGAATATGATGTATTTAGATTTCATTGGGTCTGTTCTAAATCATACTCCTTTGATGAATTAAATGACAGGGAGTTATTCATTGCATTCAATAAATTTATGAAAATATATGATAGTATTACACAGTACTATAAATATTTAAGAGGATCTTATGACCTAATTGATGCAGAAAACAATAGGAATTTAAAAGACTAATTTTAAAGTGTTTTAATCAAAATAGTTAAAAAAAAGAATAAGAAATATAACAATGTTATACAATGATCCATAAAAAAAAGCTA
>JBJEIL010000080.1:0-2065 GCA_051876995.1 Methanobrevibacter sp.
CATTTGAGCCATTAGATAAATCATTAATAAATTGATTTGATGAGTTTAAATCATTAGATTCATTAAAAAAATCATCAATAAAATCCCGATTCTCATCATTTATCTTACTGTTTCTAAAATCATCACTTCCAATAGGCGGTTTACCAGTATTGGAATCCCCATCACTTATCAAGTCATTTGTAAAATCATTAATGTTGAACTTGTCATTATTTTCAATTTCATGATCATTTAAATTAGATTTATAAATTTTATTTTCAGTATTTTGTTTATTCTTTTTGTTTTTTAGATTATCATGTTTATCAATATTATAATAACTAGAATCATGTAGATGTTCATCTTCATAATCATTATTTTTATCATATTCTTCCATACAAATACCTTCCATATAATCTATAAATCATTGAAAAATATTAATTCCCATTAAGTTTCTGATGCCACATCCAAGCTGTTTCAATAATGGATTCAAGGGTATCATATTCTGGAGTCCAACCTAGAACCTCATGAATCTTATTTGAATCGGCAACAAGTGTTCCCGGATCTCCTGGACGACGGCCTTCAATATTAACTGGGAAATCTTTACCTGTAACTTTCTTAACAACGGAAATCACCTCTTTAACAGAGAAACCTTTACCATTGCCTATATTAAATACATTATTCTCTCCACCATTTTCAAGGTATCTAAGGCCTTCAATATGTGCATTTGCAATATCGTTTACATGTATATAATCACGTACACAGCTACCGTCCTCAGTATCATAATCATCACCAAAGACGGAAATACCGTCACGTCTACCTAATGCCGCATCAAGAATAAGAGGTATTAAATGAGTTTCTGGTTCATGTAACTCCCCAATTTCACAGTCAGGATCATCTCCTGAGGCATTAAAGTATCTAAATATTACATAATTAATATCATCCTGAGATTTTAAATATTCCTCAACAAGCAATTTAGATTTTCCATATGGATTAATAGGTTTTAATTGATGAGTTTCCTTGATTGGTATCTCTACAGGTGAACCATAAACAGCAGCAGTAGATGAGAATATAAGATTCTTAACACCATTATCTTTCATAGCCTTAATTAAAGTTAAAGTTTTCTCATAATTATTTTCAAGATATGCCTTAGGATATTCTACAGATTCTGCAACTGAGATATATGCACCAAAATGCATTACAGCTTCTATGTCATATTCTTTAAAGATTTTATTTAAGAGTTCCTCGTCACCATAATCTCCTTCAACAAAAACTCCCCATTTAACAAAATCCTCAAATCCCTTTATTAAATTATCTAGAACTACAGTTTCATATCCTGCTTTATTTAAAGCTTTATTTACATGAGAGCCAATATATCCAGCTCCGCCAGTTATTAAAATCATTATATCACATTAAATTATTAAACTATAAAAATTGAATTTCTATTATTAAACTAGTTTATAATTTAATATTTATTAAATTAATTGTTTAAAGTCTGAAAACTTAAAATAAAAAAATTATTCATAAAAATAAATTAATATAAAAATAAATTAATTATTTGAATCTGAAAAGAAAATTGGATTTTAATATTAAATCATTATATGAATTTAAAAAAATGAAATAATTTCTCATTTGATAGTTTAACCAAAAAAATGGATATCAATCAAATAGCTAATAGAAAAGAGAAAATAGTTAAATAAAATATTTGGAAAATTAGAAAAAAATGATATGAAAATATTTAAATATTTACAGTTTTTCAATATTGCCGTTAGGACAATTTTCATAACAGGTACCACAATCAAGACAATGGTTTGGCTGTATTTCATAAGGTAAACCTGGAAGAATTGACTGCTGAGGACAAACATTGGCACAGATTCCACAAGCTATACAGGTATCCTTAATTCTATAACCTTGTTTAAAATACTTAACCTCATCACCATTTATTGTAAACTGTTCCCTTGTAATTGGTTTAGTAGTTAGATTAAAATATTCCATTTCACCTTTTACAAGTTTAAAAGGTTCTAGAATATATCTTGAATCACCAGGATAAACATTGTTTAAATAATTGTTCTCATCAAACATTAAATCTATC
>JBJEIL010000081.1:0-8776 GCA_051876995.1 Methanobrevibacter sp.
ACCAAGAGCCTTAAGAAAAACTTTTGACTCTGAGAAAACTTTAATGGATGAAGTTTCATCACTAATTTTAGAGAAGGATAATATATATTTAGTTGGTTGTGGAAGTTCTATCTCAACATGTTATTCTGTTAGGGATGCTTTAGAGATGGTTTCAACATTAAGTGTTAGGGTTTTTACAGGATTTGAATTCTATTATAATAAGAAATTAATTAAAGATGAGAATTCTATAGTTATCTTAACTTCACAATCCGGAGAAACTGGTGATACTCTATCATCACTTAGAAGAGCAAAGGAATATGGTATTGATACTGTAGCTATTTCAAATGAACCTGAAAGTTCAATGATTAAAGAGGCAGATTATTCTATTATTACAAGAGGGGATCGTGAAACAGCTATTCTTGGAACTAAAACATATGTCACCCAATTGGCTGCATTGTATTATATATTGTTTAAAGCTTCAGATTATGAAAATAAAGATAAATTATTGTCCCAATTATTAGATATTCCGGATTTAATCGAAAGACTTATTGAAGAAACTGAAGAGGATAATAAAGCTTTAGCTGAGGAATATAAAGATGAGGATTTATTCTATTGTTTGGGAAGCGGTCCAAACTTTGGTCTTTCATATAAATTGGCAATGACAATGTTTATGGAAGGAGCTATTAAACATGCATGTCCTGTTTATGCTGCTGAATTTAGGCATGGTCTTATTGAAAGAGCAGAAAAGGATGTTCCTGTTGTATTTTTAGATTCTGATTTTGAATCAGATGTAATTACTAAAAAAGCTATTGGATATTCTAAGAATCTTGAAATGAAAATAATATTGTATAATCTATCTGACTATGTTGATGATGATTTTGATAAATTATTGTCTCCATTTGCATTTATTGTACCACTTGAATGGTTTATCTATTATTTAGCTCACTTCAATGGTGAAGATCCAGGTAGTACAAGACATATTGGAAAAGTTAGATCTGATTAAAATATTTTTATTTTTATTTAACTATTTTTTTTACTTATTTTAACATTTTTTTATTGATTTGGTTTTAGCTATTTTTTTCTAAGAATTTATTTAATTTTTTGTTTTTTGATTTTAGGTCTTAACTATGATTTATTGCTTTGTTAAAAAGATTATTTTTATTTATTGGATTTTTAAAATAAGCTTAATAAATTAATGACATTTAAAATTAAAAAAATTATCTAATTTATTAATTTTATAAAAATAGGCTAATTTGTTAAGATGATATAAACAATATAAAAATCCTTTAATTTTTAAAATAGTTGAAAATAGGTAAGGTACATTTAAAAATCAATAGAATACTATTGAAATATTCAACGGATATATTTATAAAAAAAGTAAAAAAAAGATTTGAATAATTAATTTAATTATTCAACAGTTACATTGTAAGTTTTTGGTTTACGTTTAGGAATAGTTACAGTTACAGTACCATTATCATACTCGGCAGTAGATTTTTTAGATGCTACCCTTTCAGGTAATTTGACTATTCTTTTTGCAAAACCAGCAGTTCTACCTTTGACTAAAAATTTAAGTTCTTTTTCTGGCTTTACATCCTTATCTTTTTCAGAATCTGATTCTTCAGTTTCTTCTACCTGCGGATTAATAATACTATTTATCTCATCCTTAAATGATTCAAATTCACAAGTAATTATGACACTTTGATCTTCAATTTCAATATTGACTGTTTCTTTAGGAGCTCCAGGAATGTCTGCTCTTAGGTAATAATTCTCGTCATCTTCAAGTAAATCTACACTAATTTTGGTTGGTAATGTATCCCTATAATCATTAATCATATCTTCTAAACTTTTACTTGCAGATTTAATACTAATTACAAAGTCGTCTGCAGCTTTTTGAGCTTTTTCTTTACCGTCGGAAAAATCACTTCTGTCCATAGTTTTGTCTCCTATATTTTTTAAAGGGAAATTATATAACATTTATAGATATATTTATCTTGTTTATAAATTTTTTCAAAAACTTATACTTTTTTTAGATTTTGATTAATCTATTCTATTTTTATAAATATGATAATTTTTTTTTTAAAATTGTTTTTAGATTGTTTATTCGATTAATTAATAATTTTTATATTAAAAAGAGTTAATATTAGAACATTTTTTAAAAAATTAAGAAATATTCTTCAAGTAATCATAATTTAATAAAATATTTTAAAAGTTAAAACAGATATTCTCAGGAGAATTAGGAAATAATATTGATATTAATGTATCTAAGTAAGAAATTAAAACGTTAAAAAAAGTCGTTTTTAAAAAGTTAAAAAATAGTAATTAGTAGTAATCATCATCTGGATATTTACTACGTGGAATTTTTTCAATACTATCAAATTTTGTAAGTATCTTATCTATACCATTACCTTCATATGCAGAGATAATTAAAGGGTTTTCTGTTTTTTCAATGAATTGATTAATATATTCGTAGTTTTCACCTTTCTTATCATATTCTGTAAGGTCTATTTTATTAAATAGTGGTATGAATGGTATATCAAAAATATTTTGGATTTCACAGAATAAACTATATTGATTTTCAAGATAATAACCACAGGTTTCAGATGCATCAAAAATAAATAAAATGGTATCTGCCAAATCTTCAAGTGCTACAATTGCATTTAATTCAATGTCATTCATATCTCCAATAGGTCTATCAAGTAAACCTGGAGTATCTATAATCTGAATATCCTGCCAATGTCTTTCAATATGACCAATTTGAATACCTTTGGTTGTAAATGGATAATTTGCAACTTCAGGTTCCGCATCTGTTAATTGTCTAAGTAATGTTGATTTACCTACATTTGGAAAACCTGCAATTACAACGGTTGTAGCCTCAAAGTTAACTGTTGGCATATTTCTAAGTCTATTTTTAGCAAAGTCTAGAAAATCAAGATCTTTTGAAATCTTTTTTACAACTGATGATATTCTTCCATAAGCTTGTTTACGTAAAGTATTGGCTCTTTCAGGAGCGGATTTTCTAATCCTGTTTCTATATTCGTCTTCTAATTGGGATATAATACCATATGCCCAATTTATACCTCCAAGTGCTTGTTTTAAATCATCCACACCTACGGTAATATCTATATAGTCTTGATAGAACTCCGGTAACTCTTCAATCTCAGGAGTTCTGTCTATTATCATTTTAAGTTTAGCTTCAATTACTTGACATGCAGTGGTTACTCTTACTTCCTCAATTCTTTTCCCTTTGATACGTTTAGGTATTTTTTCAGACCTTTTCATATCAGCTGCCTTTTTTCCTCTGCTAAAACCTTTGTCTAACAGTTCCTCAACTGTTGGTATTGTTGGTATCATCATATTATCACATAAAAATAATTAAAATAAATTAAAATGGTAGAATCTAAAATAAGCATGTGAATTCTATTCCTCATCGAATATTTGACCCTGGAATTTATATAGTTTTATCTCATCACTTCTCCAAGCATTAGGTGAAAGTCCTGCCTTAAGGCAGGTATGTGATAGAAATTCATCCTCATCCATATTATTTTCTGTGGCTACTTGCGGAAGTAATAAACCTCTGTTAAACCCTTGTTCAACAATTAAACCATCTTCACCAATATTAATATTATTCAAATATTCTTCTTTTGGCACATCAATAAGTTGTGGCTTTGTTAAAACTGTTAATTCTATTTTAATACTTTCAAGTTCATCTTCAGTTACAATAGGGAATCTGTAATCAGAAACGGCAGCAGATATTGCAGAATTAATGGTAGCTTCAATAAGTGGTAAAACTGGTTCAGGATAACCAATACATCCTCTAAGTTTGTTGTTTTTATTTAAAGTTACAAATACTCCCAAATTTTTGTATAAATTTTCTGGACAGGTTTCTGGAACTTTAATTTTTATCCTATTATTTAAGTATATCTCAATTGCCTCTCTTGCAACATCAATAAGATATTGACCATCTTCTTCAGTAAATACCATTTTATCACCTAAATTTTATTTTAAGTATTCAATGAACTTTAATGTATTAAGAATTAAATAATCATTACTTATATTTCTTTTAAATAATTTTAAAATAATTAATTAAAAATCAGTTTATAAAATTATTATAATAAATTATGTTTTCATTATTAAAAAATTTTTACTTAATTATTATTTAATTATAATATTATAAAATATAAAAAAGTATTATTTTTCTAATAGAATCTTAAAAAAATTATTTTCCTTTAAAAAATAGTGTAATAATTATATTAAAATTTAATATAATTATTTTTCTTTATTTATAAAACTATATATCTGATTTAATCAATTGAATTTTGAATTCAAATTATATTATTATTTACATAAAACTAAAGGTTAATCTAGTCCCTTAAATTTTAAATTTAAATAAGAATATTTTTCACATAAAACAGATATTTAATCTAGTTACTTCCACCTACAATGGCATTTTGAATTCTTGTATGTGGTCCTCCATCACCTACAGGAGCTATTTGTCCATCTTTACCACAGAATCCTACACTAGTTTTAAAGTCAGAACCTAATCCATCAATATGTTTAAGGGTTTCAAGTATATTACCACTTAATGAAACATCGCGTAATGGTGTGGTTAACTCACCATTTTCAATTTTAAATGCCTCACTTGCATTGAATTGGAATATTCCTTTACCCGTATCTACTTGTCCGCCTCTTGAACCTTTAAGGTAAATTCCATCTTTAATATCTTCTATAAGTTCGTCAAAACTCATATCTCCAGGTTCAAGATAAGTATTACTCATTCTTACAATAGGTTGGTCTGATATAGCAGATCTTGCATTTCCTGATGATTTCATACCTAATTTTCCTGCGGATTCCCTTGATGATAGAAGGGAAACCAATTTACCATTCTCAACTACATGGTTTTTAAAGGTTTTAACTCCCTCTGTGTCATATTCATAATGACCAAATGCATCCATTGTGGGGTCATCATAAATATTTACAATATCAGATCCTATTTGTTGATTCATCTTATCTTTTAAAATTGAATCGTCCTGAAGTATTAAATCAGATTCAATTGCATGACCTAATGCCTCATGAATCATAACTCCAGTTAATGTATTATCTGTAACAATTGGAAATTGTCCTGATGGAGCAGCTTCTGCTTTTAACAATCTTTTTGCAGTTTCAGCAACATCTCTTCCAAAAGATTCAATATCTGTATCTTTTATAACCTCATATCCTTTAGCACCACCAACACTGTCATGTCCTATTTGGATAAGTTCCCCATTACTTGCAATAACATTTAGCCACATGCCTACCCTTGTCTGATCTGTTAAAATATTGGTACCTTCACTATTTAGGAAGACATTCTGACTTTCACTGTCTGAGTAATTAACTCCAATACTTATAACATCATCGAGGCTTGCTGCTTTATTCGCATCCTTAATTGTTTCAATCTTTTCATCAATGCTTACTGATGATACGGGTATTTTCCTTGGAGTTTTGATTCTATCATTAATTACATCTGCATCAGCAAGTTCCACATCACTCTTTAAACTGTTTGATATTTTAATTGCAGTTTCAGATACCTCTTCAATTTTTGATAAGTCATTGGTAAATGCAAATCCCCATGCACCATTTTTTAGAACTCTGACTCTAGCTCCATTTGTTATTCCAGTATTAATTTCCTGAATTTTATTATCTTTCATAACAATATTAGTACCATTTCCACTACCTGCTCTAATATCTACATAATCTACTTCTTTTTCGATTTTTGTTATGAGTTGTTCTAATTGATCTAAATCATATTCCATAATAAAACCTGAATATTTTTTTTTTAAAATAAATTATAACAATATAATATATTATATATGATTATTTATATTAAGTATTTCAAATTTACTAAACTTTCTTTTAAAGTTAAATTTCAGTATACTTAATTTGTGACTTAAATTTTTATAAATTTCATATTATAATTTCAATTTTTATAAATTATATTTTGACTCTATTTTTAGTAAAATTTATATTATAAAAATTACTTATATTTACACTCAAAGTAATAAATTTTTTACAGTTTTTTTTAGAAAATATCATTATTTTTATTGTTATAAGTTATAATTATTTTCAATTTTTCAAAAAGGATTTAGATTTGCTTATTTTTGGATAATAAGCCTAATTTGTCTTAAATTGATTATAGTTTATATTAAAATTAATCTTTTTAAATTTAAAACTAATCTTTTTAATGGGATTTAATTTATAAAACTAATTATTATTAAGACTCTTTATTAATACTTGATAAATTATTATTTTTAAAATAATTCAGATATTTTTATTCAATTTTGATGGAATTAGGTTAAATTTATTTAAAATTGATTTTAACTTTTATAAAATGGTCTTTCTTTTTTAAATATCAATTGATTTATTCTTTTTTAGATTAAATAATTAATATATAATTATTCTTTCTTTATTAACCTATAATTTACTTAGTATAGATTAAACTATCTATTTTTTATTGATTTTGATTTTTATTTTATATTTTTTTCTAAATTTTATTTTAATTAGTGCTTAAATAATCTTTTTTTTATTAATAGATTAAAAAGTAATTTTATCTAAAATAATACCATGTTATTTATTGTTATTTGATATAAAAGTCCCTTAAACCTTTCTTTATTTTTTATTTTAAACTCATTTTAACCGTATTTTTACCTCATTTTTCAAAACTTTTAAATATAATAATTGATAATTTTATTTTTAATGAAATGATATTTAATAGAAATTTTAAGAACTTATAACTTATAACTATAAATTCTAATAATGAATTATGGCTAGTTTTATTAAAAAACTTTACAAAATAATTTTATGATTAAGGGGAATTTTTGACGGAAAATATTATTAAAAAATCATCTTAAACTTTATAGAAAATGTGCAGAAAAATATTTCAAGATGGTTAAAAGGGATTTTAAGCCAATTCATTTTTGGGATTTAATTATTTAATTTTCTTATGGGGTAAGATATTATGGAAAATGATAAATTTATGTTAATCACAGTCTTTTTAATTGTTTTATCAGGAGTTGTATGTACAGCAGCTGTTTATGCTACTGTAAATGATTCTAGCTCAGAGATTAATGGATCTGATAATTCATCGTCGGTTATTGAAAATCAAACTGGTAATCTAACCATTAATAACACTGCTGTGGAAAACAACACTAACATTTCAGAAAATGGTTCTGCTACCAATGTTACTACTATAACTGTAACAATGAAACCTAGTGTTGATACCGGTTTAGATTATAAAAGTTATACAAGAACTTGGGTAAATTATTGTCCATTCTGTCATAAATTCGGTACATTGTCAGATACTCCAAAAGATACTTCAAGATCCAATACTGTTCCTGAAGGTGAAATCACCTGTGATATGGCGAAAGGTGGTTGTGATGCAGATTTTGATGGAGTAAGTGGAAAGGATAAATTATGGAGAGATGTATATTTAACTCCTGCTGATGGTTTCCAAATTGTTACCTTTGACAATGGTTCAACTGCTTTAGTTAATAATGGTTTAACTCAAAAACAAAATATTAGAAATGCTCAAATCTCTATATTAAATCAATTAAATGCGGAATAATTTAATTATTTAATATTTCTTAAATCTTTATTTCTAAAATTTTCATTGTAATTATTTTTTTAACTTTTTTATCTATTAAATAGATTTATATATCTAAAGATTTATAACAATAGTTATATATTTAAGTAATATATACCTTAAAACTTAAATGTATAATAGATGATAAAACAATCAATCTCATATGGAGTGATAATATGGTAATAGTTGTTGGTTCAGGTGCTGGGGGAGGACTTCTATCAGCTGAACTTGCTAAAGCAAATATACCTGTAACAATAGTGGAGAAAGGTCCATTAGTTGATAGTAAAGATGCATTTAATTATTACAATAAAGCTATTGACGGTGTTGACCTACTTCAGACTACTTGTGTTGGAGGAAATACGATTGTCTCTGCAGGTAATGGAGTGAAATCCTCGGAGGATATATTTAAAGAATATGGTATAGATATATCTAAGGAATTGGATGAGGTTGTGGAAAAACTTAATATTCATGAATTGGATGATTCCCACATGGGTCGTGGAACTAAACTCTTTATGGATTCTGCAGAGGAACTAGGATTGAATCCAGTTAAAATGCCTAAGTTTATTGATGAGAAAAAATGTATACAATGTGGTAGATGTGCATATGGATGTCCTAATAATGCTAAATGGACTGCTGTAGATTTTGTTAAGGAAGCAGTTGATAATGGTGCAAATCTATTAACCAATTCACCTGTAACCGATATTGTTGTTGAAGGTGGAAAGGTTAAATCCATTGTAATTACTAAGGATGACGGTTCTAAAGAGACCTTGGAGGATGATTTAATTATATTATGTGCAGGTGCTGTAACCGATGCACGTTTACTTTTAAAGTTAGGCATTCCTGCAGGTAAGCATTTTATAACTGATCCATTTGTAACCGTAGGAGCTGTTGTTCGTGATATTGGATTTAATACTGAGGTTTCTATGAATGCACTTGTTGAAGGTGAACACTTTATTTTAGCTCCACATTACTCATCTAAATATCTTGATTCAAGAGTAAATGATAAGGATTTAAAACCTGAAGATATTTTAAGTATTATGGTTAAAATTGGTGATGAAGGTCTTGGATATGTTAGTGATGATGAAGTTGTAAAGTATAATTCTATTCGTGATGTCCAGTATCTTGCTGAAGGTGCTGCAACTGCTGGTGCTATTTTACAGAATGCAGGTGCAGAATCTGTTT
>JBJEIL010000082.1:0-6993 GCA_051876995.1 Methanobrevibacter sp.
ATACTATGTTTAAAACAGCTGTTACTGCAACTGCATACATTGATCTTGTTGCATCACCTTCAGATCTTAATATTGCTGCAAGTACACCATTGAATATAAATGAAAATGTACATATAAATACAACATTACCATAATCTAAACCCATTTGTAATGAGCTACCAGCACCCATTAATAATAGAATTTCTTTTAAAAATGGAACCAATACAACTGGAACCAATATAGATAATATTACTGCAATCAATATTGAGTGAACTGCTGAGTTATCTGCAAGTGGTTTGTTTTTTGCCCCGATAGCACGTGCAATTATTGAATTTGCACCCGCTCCTATACCATTTCCTACATTAACTATAATAAAGAATAATGGTGAAATAAAACCTAATGCTGCCAATGCATTTGATCCAAGACCTGCCACCCATAAACTGTCTGCTATATTATATAACATAACAAGAAACATGGACAACATTGTTGGATATGATAACTTACGAATGGCAATTTTAGGATCTCCACGTATTAATTCAATGTTTCGTTTAGTTCTATCATCGTTTTTACTCATTACACTCCTCCTTATAAATTAATTCAAGTGATTTTCCCGTAATATATTGTATATGTTCAAGAAATTCTTTCTTATACTCACCATCATTATCACAGATAGCATTTTCCCATTCTTCTTCATATTTTTTAATTCTATCTGCAAACTCAATTCCTTCCTCAGTCAAAAAAAGTAAATTTTGGCGTTTATTATTAGGATCCTGTTCTTTTTTAAGTAAACCTTTCTCTTCAAGACTTTGTACACTTCTACTAATAGATGCTTTATCTATTTGTAAATCATATGATAATAATTCTTGATTAATTTTCTTATTTGACCTATTATACAATCCCATTTTATTTAATATCTCAACCTGACTTTTTCCAATATCCGGAGAATTAAGTTTTTCCATTATATATATAGTTTTTGAACGAATTATTATGGTTAATAAAAGAGTTATACTATCAATTGATAGCCATCCTTTATTCTTAATAAAATCCGACAGAATATCACCCCAATTTTAAAAAAATTAGTAAAAAAATAACTATTGATAAATCACACTATAATTAAAAATATAAGTAAAAATATGATTATTGATATATCAACAATTAAATTAATATATAAACATTTTAATATATAAATGTTGTCATATCAACAATTAAAAATTTTAAAAAAAATAAGGTTTTTAAAAATTAAAAATGAATTAAATATTAAAAAAGCTTTTAGTATTTTTATAAACTTGTTTTGAAAGTTTCTCCGGATTTAAATCCATTTCAGATGCAATACGCTCCAATATATGTGGTAAATATTTTGGTTCATTTCTATGTTTTTTTGGTTTAGGTTTCAAATCCCTAGGAATTAAAAATGGCCCATCTGTTTCAATCATAAGTTTCTGAGGTGGAATATATTTAACAGCTTCCCGAAGGTCATCACCTCGTCTTTCATCACATATCCAACCTGTAACGCCTATATAACAACCTAAAGACAGATACTCTTCAACCTCATTCTTGTTTCCTGTAAAACAATGTACTACAGATTTCTCTGCTACACTTGGAAATTGTTTTAGAATATTTGAAAAATCAGGATATGATTCCCTATCATGAAGAAACACTGGCATGTCTAATTTTTCTGCAAGTCCTAATTGTTTTTTAAACCATTTCCTCTGAATATTTTGAGGGGAATAATTTCTATTATAATCAAGACCACATTCACCTAAAGAAACTACAGAACCATTACCAGCCAATTCTTCTAAAATTTTTATTGTATTTTCATCACATGTTTTTGCATCATGGGGATGAACACCGGCAGTTGAATATAGAATACCTGGATATTTTTCTGAATATTCTGCTGCCTCAATACTGGACTTGATATCTGCTCCTGTAATAATGGCATTAGTAACTCCTACATTTTGAGCATTTTTAATTACTTCCTCACGGTCTTTATTATAAGATTTATGCATTAAATTTAAACCAATATCTATATACTTCATAAAAATTCCCTCCCAAATAAGTTATTTTATAAACTATTTAATATAATTTAATTTTATTAAAAAAAATTTAATATATACTAATTTAAATATATTAATATTTATAAATAAAACTAAGTGATATTATGAATAATTTAATTATATATTTTTCAAGAAGGGGAGAAAATTATCTTGATGGTTCTTTGGTCAATTTTGAAGTTGGAAATGCAGAAGTTCTAGTTGAACATATTAAAGAATTTATTGATGCAGATACTTTTCAAGTAGAAACCAAGGAAAGTTATCCGGATTCCTATATGGAAACAATTGAAATTGCAAAAAAAGAGCTAGAAAATAATATTTATCCAGAACTTAAAGAATACCTTGATGATATAAGCCAATACGATACGATTTATATTGTTTCCCCAAACTGGTGGGGAACTTTACCAATGCCTTTACAAGGACAATTGAAACAACTTGATTTCACAGGAAAAACCGTGAAAACTCTCATCACTCATGAAGGATCAGGTTTAGGAAATTCAATGAAAGATATTAAAAACCTTTGTAATGGTGCAGATATTAAAGATGGACTTGATATTAAAGGTTCTGATGTACAAAAAGCTAAAGATGAAATTAAAGAATGGATTGAATATTAGTTTTATTAAAAATTAATTAATGGTGTTTTTATTGGATTCAGGTCGTTTTGAAACATTTGTTGATGCTATTCTTGCCATAATGATGACTGTTATGGTACTTAAAATACCACAGCCCGAAACATTAAGTTTATCTGGACTTATGGATTTAAGTGTAGTATATCTCAGTTATTTAATTAGTTTCATTATTATTGCAAGTATTTGGAATAATCATAGAAAACTATTTGATAAAATTAAAAAAATAGATAATTATGTTATTGCAATATATATGGTATTAACATTTATTATAACTCTAGTCCCATACTTTACATATTGGGTTTCTGGAAATCCATATTCATTAGCTCCTGAGATATGTTATGGAAGTCTATTTATTTTAACAAATATTTTATATTTACTTGCCAGCCATATTGCAGTAAAACATGATAAATTTAATAGAAATAGTTATCTCGACAGTACAAGATATGTTAATTTGAATTTAATAATTTATACAATATTTATTATAGGATTTTTAATAGGCATATATATTAATCCTATTGCAATCTTAATATCTTGTTTATTAAGTGCCATTGTTTGGAATTTACCGTGTAAAAGTATAAACATATTGGATAATAGTGATACTCATGGATACTGAAAGATTTGAGGCATTAATTGATGCTATTTTAGCAATTATCGTTACTTTAATTATTTTGGAAATTCCAATACCTACACATCCGGATTTTGCTAGTTTATGGGAAGTACGAATAGAGTTTCTTGCATATTTAGTAAGTTTCTTTATTGTTTTTAATATTTGGAATTCACACCATAACCTATTTATTAGAATAAATAAATTAAACAGTACAATTGTTTGGACAAGTTTAGCAGGAATTTTTATTTTAAGCTTTATTCCATACTTTACAACTATGGTTTCAGAACACTTTAATTCATTTTTTGCTCAAGCTTGTTTTGGATCCATATTTATACTTCTTCACATACATTATGTTATACAAGCAGAAATTATTAAAAGAACTGACCCAGCCAATGTTGCACTGATTATTTATTTAGATAAAGGAGAACATAACTCATTATTTGAATTTATACTATTTACAATATCATACATTCTTGGATATTTCGTTTATCCACCTTTAATAATGGTAGGCTGTCTTATTGCAATGAGTTATTGGATAATTTCAGATCAATATTTAACTGATTAACTTTTTTTTATTTTTATATTTAAATCTAAATATAATACATTTATTATTATAAAATAAACCATTGAATTTATTATTGAAAAAAAATTCATTTCTATTTCTTTAAAAATAAAAATTTAATATAAAATTAGAAAAATGTATAAAAAACATATAAAATATTTTATACCTTTTAAAAGATTTAATAAAAGTTAATAATGCATATTTTGTTCAATAAAAGACAAATCTTTTATATTATTATCGATTAAAATATTAACAAGTAATTTAATATTTATAAATTCCTTGTTTATTGTATTGAAGTATTATCGATTTTAATTAATAATTTTAAAAATTTTACAATACTTTAAAGTCTATTGAATAGAATGGAAAAATACTGTAAATATTAAAAATTTATTTAATTAAATTCAACGAATTTAATGTATAATCTCTTTAAATTTTACATGATTTTTCCCTATATCAATGGATTTACTCCATTTAAATTTTATATAATCAATTTGAAAGGAGGTGAAAATATGCAAACTAAAAATAAGGTGTTCAGTATTATTATTTTACTTATTATATTAGGTTTATGTATTAATACCATATCAGCAACAGATGATACCTCAGGTACTGTTTCAGATAACACTACCATGTCAATTGATAGTAATTCATCAATCCAGAATTCTAATGTGACTAATCAGATTACTTATAATAGTAGTTCTAACAGTAAACAATTACTTGCAGCTACTGCTAATGAGAGTAATGTTAATAAAGAGGATAGTTCTGATGCTGGAAGTTTCACTGATTTGAACACATTAATAAGTGATGGTGGAAATTATATTACTCTAAATAAAGATTATATATATAATCCAACTACAGATACTTATTATAAAAATGGTATAACCATATCAAAGTCAATTACGATAAACGGTAATGGATATACCATCAATGGATTAAATCAAGCGGAAGCATTTAATATAAGATCTGATAACGTTACATTTATTAATTGTACTTTTATCAATACAAATTCAACCAACTATGGTGGTGCAATATATTCAAATAAAGCAAATAACACCAAAATTATAAACTGTAACTTTATCAATTCTACTGGAAAAAGTGGTGGTGGAGTATTTTTATTTGGTGGTAATGACTGTTATATAGATAATTGTACATTTATCAATACAAGTTCAGACTCTGGTGGTGCTATATACTGGTATAGTGCCAATGGAAATATCTCAAATTGTAGATTTATAAATGTAACTGGATTTGATGGTGGTGCAATATTCTGGAATGATGGAAAGGATACTAAAATTTTAAATTGTACTTTTGAAAATACTCATGCAAATGATTATGGTGGCGCAATATTACTATTTGGTGTATCTTCCATGAGTTATTTTGAAATGGATAACTCTAATTTTATTAATACAAGTTCCGATGTTCAAGGTGGCGCAATATTTTGGTATGGTCCTAATGGAACCATTAGAAATTGTAACTTTATTAATGATAGCTCAGTAGAAAATGGTGGTGCAATTACTTGTGTAATTTGTGAAAATGGTACTATAGACAACTGTTCTATAGTAAATTGTTCATCTGCTGCAGGATCTGCAATCTATCAAGAAAATAAATATCTTATTATTAAAAATTCAATAATCTTAGATAACAGAGCAAATTCAACAGATTTAACCATTAATAGTTCCAACTCAAATATAATTATAACATTATATGGATTAAATAATCTTTACAATGGAATTTATATTAATGGAACCGTAAATGCAAGCAACCTCACTTATTGGGGATTAAATGGCGTTACTAATACAGGCGATGAAAGTAAATTATTTAACTCTAATAATTTCACAGAAGCAGGTATCGGTTTAAAGATAAAAGTTATCGATTATGAAAATAATACATTAATAGATGATGTATATTATACTAATGAAAATGGTCAAGTTATACTTGATTTAAATAACTTATCTAGTTCAAAATTTTATTTAGTAAATGCAAGTCTAGATAATGAAACATATTATACCTCAATATCAAATAATGGAACTTTTGATTTAAGAAAAAATGTATCAAAAACTGAAATTAATGATATTATCTATGGTGATCAAGTTATAACTGTTGTATTTGATGATGATGTAACTGGTAATGCAACTGTATATATTAATAATACAAGATATACTGGAACTATCATAAATGGTGTTTCTAAAATAAATATAGGTACTAAGAATGCTGGAAAATATGTAACAAATGTTAAATATTCCGGTGATAATAATTATTTAGGTTTTAATAATAAAGAAGTAAACTTCACAATTAATAAAACAAATCCAGTGCTTAATTTAAATGTAAATAATACTACATATGGCAATAATATTACAATTAACATCAACCTTACAGGTATTAATGGTGACGGTTTAAATGATACTGTCAATTTAACAATTAATGGAACAAAATATATTGTCAACGTTGTTGATGGTGTAGGAAGCCAAATCTTAATACTCCCTAATATAGGTGTTTATGATATTGTTGCAAGCTTTGATAGTACAGATAATTATAATGCTGTTAGCAATACTAGTTCCTTTACAGTAAATAAAGCAAACATTACTTCATTCGATATCACTGTAATGAACACTACATACAACTCTGATAACACAATCAGCTTCAATGTAGCAGGCATAAACAATGAAGCAATAGACGGTGTAGTAATAGTAACAGTAAATGGTAATAACTATATAGTTAATATAACATCAGGCAAAGGAATATTAGTCCTAAAAGACCTAATACCAAACACCTATGATGTATTAGCAGTATTCCAAGAAACAACAAACTACAACAACTCAACCAAAAACACACAATTCACAGTAAACAAAGCAACACCAATAATCACAGTTACTGGAGAAAATATCACCTACGGTAACGACGAAACAATAACAATCAAATTAACCGGAGTAGACAACACAGGACTAAACGGCACAGTAACATTAAACATTAACGGAACCAACTACACAGTAAATATTGTTAATGGTATAGGCAGTCAAGATATTACCAAACCAAATGCAGGAAACTACAACATCACAGCAAACTACCAAGGAAACGAAAACTACACAGAATCAACCAACACAGCAGATTACACCGTCAATAAAGCAAACATTACTTCATTCGATATCACTGTAATGAACACTACATACAACT
>JBJEIL010000082.1:7093-8632 GCA_051876995.1 Methanobrevibacter sp.
ACCTAATACCAAACACCTATGATGTATTAGCAGTATTCCAAGAAACAACAAACTATAACAGTTCAACAACAAATACAGAATTCATTGTAAGTAAATCTGCACCAGTAATCATTATAATTGGTGAAAACATTACTTATGGTAATGATGAAACTGTAACAATTATTCTTACTGGAGTAAACAATACAGGATTAAATGGTACTGTTGCTATTAGTCTTGATAGTTTTGAAGCTTTAAATGGCAAATTACTTGGTTCAGATATTATTAATGTTGAAGTTATTAATGGTAAAGGTGTTTATGTATTTAAACAGCTAAATGCAGGTATTTATAATATCTCTGCAGCATATGATGCTAATGAAAATTATAGTTCTGTTAAAAATATCAGTTCTTTTACTGTTAATAAGGCAGATGTAAGCGTATTTAATGTTACGGTTAACGATTCAATTTATGGCGGTATCAATACATTTAATATTACAGCAATTGGTGTAAATAATGAATTATTAAACGGTACTGTTAAAGTTAATGTTAATGGTAGCGAATATAATCTTACTCTTAATAATGGTAAAGCTACATTGGATCTTGAAAATTTAACTACAGGTAATTATACCGTTAAAGTCTCATTTGGAAATGACAATTATAATAATATTACAAATGAAACAAGTTTTACAATAAACAAATCATCTACTAATCTTAACATAAGTTTAGTTAACACTACATTTAATGGTAAAAATCATACAGCCAGATTTAATATTACATTAGATAGTTCTAATGGTATGTTATTAAACGAAACTGTTAATGTTACTATTAATAATAAGACCTATGCAGTCAATGTTGTTAATGGAACTGGTGTTTTAGATGTAGACGGTTTAAGTGCAGGTAATTATACTGTTGAATCAGTGTTTAATGGAAATGATAATTTTGACTCATCAAACAATACTGTTAACTTCACAATTGATTATTTAACTCCTGAATTAAATGTTAAAATTGTGACCAATGGTAATAAAGCTATCATTTATGTTACACTTACATATAATGGTACAGGATTAAATGGTACAGTTACAGTAAACTTCAATAACAAAAATTATACTGTAAATGTTATAGATGGAAAGGGTAATTTAACGTTATCCAATCTTAAAAATGGAAAATATAGTATGGATGTTATATTTGATGGAGATAATATTTACTCAGGTATTAGCACTAATGCTTCATTTAGTATAGATGTTCCTGACAAGAATGGAACCGATAATGGAAATTCCAATACTGAAACATCTGAAGATAATAATCTTAAGAGTTTAAGATTTAACGGTAATACCTTACCTAAAACAGGTAATCCAATAATGGTTCTACTTTTAGCATTAATGGCATTAACTGTTGTTATTAAAAGAAAGGAATAATTTCTTAAAAGAAAGTTAAAAATAGGATTATATTATTAAATAAATGTTTTAAATAGCATTAATTTATTAAATTATAATTCAATTATTAACTTTTCTTATTTTATATTTTTTTAATTGATTAGTTTATTTTTATATACTTCTATTAATT
>JBJEIL010000083.1:0-8592 GCA_051876995.1 Methanobrevibacter sp.
GAAGTTGAAGAGGAACTTAAAAAAGATAGTAAAGCTCATAAACAATGGATAAAGTTTAACAAAAAATGCAAAAACAAAATATTCATTGACCTTGAAGAAGGTGAAGCCGAATGTATGCCCAAAATTGAAGCGCCAAGCATTTATAGAGACGAATTTTTTAATAAAAAGAAAAACAGAAATACAACTTTAGAAGAGGAATGGGGATACGGTTCAACTGCAGCAGATCCCCTACTGATTTGCCATGGAATCTACCATGGTTCTACGGTAGTAACAATGGAGAGTCCTAACAAAGGACACAATATTCCTGATGTTTGTCATAGATTAAACGTTAAATCTATCGGTTTAGAAAGATTTTTAACCGAAGTTGAAGAATTTTGTTTCTAAAAATTTTTTACCATATTTTTCTTATGATTGGATAAAAAAAGAAAAGCTTATTTTCTTATTCCTTAAAAAAATGTATTTAATGATGATAAAACCTTATGATAATGTGATTCCAATGAGAATTGGGATAAGATTAAAAGAATAAAAGATGTGAGGATGGGAAAATGAAAGAAAAAAAATATCCAATGACTTATGAAGAATATGAAAAAAAGAGTTAATGAACTATTTCTTGAAACTGGAGATTATGCTACAAAAGAAGAAAAGTTAGAATTTTTAAATGATGAATTATTAAAAAAAGACCCTAACTTTATCATGAATTTATATAAAAGTGATTGTTTTAAGTAACGGTTATCCTGAAAAATGTAAGATAGTTGATCCTGAATTTATTTTTTTCTGATGAAAGATTATTAATGATTCCGGTTTACAATATTGAAATGGCAATGTAGAAAAGAAATTATTAATAAACAGATATTTTTTTATATCCTATCCTTATAATTTAACTGTTAATCACAATCCAGTTAAAGATTATACTAAAATATAAAGTATTTAATAATATTAATAATATACTTTACAGTAATATAATTTATTTGATTAAATCTTAATGTGAAAGTATGGTTAGTATAAGAAGGATATTTAAAAATTCAACATGGATGATGGCCTCACAGACCGTCACCAATTTATGCGCATTTGTATGGACCATACTCATGGCAAGGTATTTAGGTACTTCTGACTTTGGTATTCTGTCATTTGCCATTTCCCTTTCAACAGTGGTTGGAGTTCTAATGGATTCAGGTACCCAGACATATATTGTAAGGGCCATCTCTAAAGACTACAATCTCACCGGGAGATACTTTGAAAAAACGGTACCCCTAAAAGTGGTTTTAAGTGTTTTGATAATCATAGGTACGGTTCTTTTCCTAATTCTAACGGGAAGATCCGATTCTGTCATCAATGTAAGTTTTATAATGCTGTGCCAATATGCCTTCTTAAGTATGAACGGATTTTTCTACGGGATATTCCAGGCATATGAGAAAATGGAATACCAGTCCATAGCAACAGCATTGAATGCGGTGGTTCTACTCATCATCGTATTTCTAACGATATATCTCAATCTGGGATTGTATGGAATGGCATTCGGATACCTAATTGCAATGTTCTGTGCATTCCTGTATATCTATTCAAAAATCGGCAATCTGAATTTCAAGCCACATTACAATTTTGACTATAACTTCTCTAAAGAACTGTTGAAAGCGGCATTGCCTTTTGGTCTAACTGGAATATTCTACTCCATCTATTTTACAATTGACATGACCATGCTACAATATTTGGCGACAAACGCGGCTGTAGGTATGTATAATGCCTCCTATAAAATTGTATCATTGATTACAACATTCTATGCATTGTATCCGCAGGTAATCTTTCCTGTGATGGTTAAGTTATTCGAGGATTCAGCAGATTTGTTGAAGTTCTCCTATGAAAGATCCATGAAATATCTGCTTTTAATAATCCTACCGATATGTGCTGGTGTCATATTATATGCGGAACCATTGATGAACTTAATTTATGGAAATCAATATGCAGGCTCCGGTATGATTGTGATGGTGTTAATGTTTACAATACCATTCTTATTTGTAAATGGAGCCTCAACCGTTGCAATGAACTCATCCAATAATGAGGTGATGGTTACTAAAATTTATGGTGTTGCTGCATTAGTTAATGTGGTTCTAAATCTATTGTTTATACCACGTTACTCATATCTAGGTGCCGCATTTGCAACGGTAATCAGTGAAATTATTATTTCAATATTGATGTTTAGGGTAACCTTGAAAACAGACTATGCCCCTGGATGGATAGTTGTCAAAGATATTATAAAACTGTTAATAGCCACAATTGTAATGTATCTAATATTAGATTATCTTAAAGTTAATATGTTTGTAGGTATTGTCATAGGGGCTATAGTTTATATTGTGATGATATTTGCTGAGAGAACATTAGATGACAAAGATAAAAATATAATTAAAGGTATTTTAAATAAAAAATAATATTATTAATGAAAATTTATTTAATTTTAAGTAATTTATATTTCCCAAAAAATAAAAAAAATCAAAATTTAATAATTTTTACATTATTATTTACCTTTTTAATTTTCCCATATACCTCTTCTAATTTTTCATCATCAACCTCAGAAAATTTTTTATATTTTCTATTTAAATTTTTATATTTCTCATCTGCTAGGTTATGAACCTTAAATATTTCTACATTAAAAGTAGAATATTTTTCTAAAAAATCTAAAATTAATTTAATATTCTCATTATCTAACGTAAATTCATTAACAAGAGGTATTCTAAAGATAATTTTATCTGTTAAAGAGCTAAGATATTTTAAATTTTCAAGATAAACATCTAAATTACCTTTAATTATTTCTTTACATTTATCTTTACGTAATATTTTAATATCAACATAAAACTCATCAACATATTTAATAGCAATTTTTAGATAATCTAAAGGTGCAAAAAGAGCTGTTTCCATGCAAATATTTATGTTTTGCCTCTTTAATGACTTTAAAAGGGGTTCTATTTGTTTAATCTGCAATAACGGTTCCCCACCAGACAAGGTTAATCCCCCATTATCATCATAAAAAACCTTATCAGCTAGAATCTCATCTTCTAAATCTTTAAGTTCCATATCAAATCCAACCAATCCATTATCATCAGAATACTTTTCTATTTTTGAGGATATAGCTTCCGGGTTACAACACCAAGGACAATTTAAGTTGCAACCCTTTAAAAAAATAGTGGTTCTTATTCCGGGCCCGTCATCAAGGGAAAAATGTTGTATATTTGTTAATCTGACTGACATAATACCATGAAAAAGAAATTTTAAAGTTAAACAGCAACTTTACATTCATTTTTAAGAGTTCTTTCAATTAAAAAATCCTTATAAGAATCAGGTAAGTCATTAAAATATGCACTAAATCCCCAGACCCTAACAATTAAATTAGGAAATTCATCAGGATGCTCTTTAGCTTTAATTAAAGTATCACTACTTATAACATTCATTTGCATTTGATAATATCCTTGTTTTCTACTTAATATTAAGAAGTCTAAGAACTTATCATAATGGTTTTCTATAAATGATGGATTTACCATAAAGTCTGTTACATTTCCGTTAAATCTTGCACCGGAATAATCAAGTTTTGATGCAAATCTGATAAGGTCAATATAATCTTCGCTATTTTCATTTGTTATATGTATGGTTAATGGTTCAAAATCACGTTTTCCATCAAATGAAGCTTTTACTTTAGGAGCATCCATAATATAATCTGGAGAACTTAATCCAAATTTAAATCTGCCACCAAATTTATTATAATTATCTAAAAGGATTTCATTTACACAATCCGTAATAATATTTGATAGTGAGATTATTTCCTCATTGTCCACCCCATACCTAATTTTTTGATTCTTAAGAATGGACACTAACTTATCATTTCCTTCAAAATTATTTTTACGAATATTATTTAATTCAATTAAATCATATTCCCCACTTTCAAAAACAAATTTTTTAAGATTGTATAAACTATTAACTGTATTTCCTAATGCTACTGAAGTTAAACCATAATTATTATAATGAGCTCCACCCTCAGATATGTCTAATTGATTTTCATTACAATCATCAATAAATGTTGATAGTATCGGATCCCTTTCAAAAACAAGATTATTTAGCCATCCTATGATTCCATCAACATATTCTGGCAAATACCTCTTTAAATAAATATTTAATATTTGATCGAAGTTTTTTATAGATTTAAGGTTTTCATTATCAAATAATCTATTCAATGGAATTAAATAATTAATACATATAATATTATTCTGACCTAAGCTTTTTCCAATAGGTTCTGGTTCCCAACAAGCAGAAACAACATAATCATATGCGTCTTGTTTTTCATATCCATAATTAATCAATGCAGGAATTACTTTTTCATCATTTGAAAGTAATGGACTTCCAACACCAGTTTTCATACAGCTTAAAGCTAAATCCATTAAATTCCTAGGAGTTTTATCTGAAACCCTAAGCAAACATTTAGGGTCAGGAATGTTTAATTCTTTAATAGCTTCAATGAAAAGGTATGTTAAATCATTTGAGAAATATTCACCATTTTCCTCAACACCACCTAAAATGATAATTTGACCAGTATCACCCATTAAAGCTTGACTTTTAAACCAGTAATAATCATGCAAACTTAATAGAAAACTTTTGATTAAATTTAAAGCTTGATTTTTGTCAATAATCCCTTTTTCTAAGTCTTCATAATACAAATCATTTAATATTTTATCTAATCTTCCAAGACCAATAAGCTTATGGCCTGTTTGCCATAACTGTTGATTAAAGAATAGTATTCTTTGTAAAGCCTCTTCAAAACTTTTAGCTTTATTATTTTTAATATTTTCAAGAAAATTAATATATTTATCTTTATCTTCCCTATTAGACTCATTTAAAGCTGAAATTTCCCTATCCAATAGAATTTTAACCCCATATAAATAATCAATCTGACAAGTTAAATAGGCTTGATTAATAATATTACCAGTACTATAAAATCCAGTCATATCCTTTAAAGACCAATTAATTACTTTATAGTTATCAATGCTGATATTATCTATTATACGATTTCTATTATTGATTGTTTTATATTCATCAATAGTATAAATAAATCCTTCGTCAGGAATATTAATATCCACCTTTTCAAAAAGTTTAGCTATCTGCATTCCCCTATTATTTTTTAAAGAAGGAATATAAAAATTAGGTAAATTTTTTAAAGTGCTTATTAAGGCAGATTTGCTGTTTTTAAGTTTTCTATTTTCTGTTTTAAAAATAAACATATAATCTAATAATTTGTTACCAAATTCCCATTGTTTAACAAAATAATATATTTTTAATAGATTATCTTTAATATTTTGATTCATAAAAAACCACACAAATAATAAATTAAGTTATATTATATTCAATACATTAAATAAATCTATTTATAGCAGCATTTTAATAATTTATCTAAAATATGATAATATAATAATTATCAAATTTTAAAGACTCATTACTGCCGAGGTATGATGAAATTAGAAGAATTTTTAAAAATTCTGCATAGATAATAGAATCCCCATTACCAATAGCTTATTGCCATTATTTCTGGAAAATATTAATGACTAGATATTTATGTATATCTGATTTTGGTTTTATTTCCTTTTCAATTTCAAATGAAAATATTTTAATAATTTTTCTAATTGTGCATATGAAACATACACAACCCAGGTAATCTCACTGAATAATAGTTTACAAAGAAATATTACAATAAATTATCCCATTAAAAATTTTAATACAAATTGATATTTTGCTAATTAGACTTATCTTTTACATAGTTGGCAAAAATTAACTAATAATTAACACAACATTATTAATAGTATTTGAATTTATATTTTAAATTATAATAAATTTAATTTATATTAAGTATAAATTGAAGAAAATTCAAAAAAATAATATAATCAATATTCACTTTTTATGGTGTTAATTAATGTCTAATAAAAATGTAAAAATGTATGTTATCACACATAGTCCTGATGATATAATCAATATAGAATCAGATGAAATGTACACTCCATTGTTTGTTGGAAGAGATGGAAAAGACAACTTAGGATTTACTAGTGATGACTCTGGAGATAATATATCTAGTAGAAATCCCGATTACTGTGAACTTACAGGTCTTTACTGGATGTGGAAAAATTCAAATGCAGATATTCTTGGACTATGCCATTATAGAAGGTATTTTAAAAATAAAGGACACAAGATTAAAAAAGGAGAGATAGAAGAATACCTTAAAGATTACGATATTATCCTACCAAAAAAGAAAGAGCTAATTAAAAAATCCCTATTTGAAAATTATAAAGGAACATATTTCATCGATGTTTTAAATACTACAAGGGAAATTATTAAAGAAAAATACCCCGATTATTTAAAGGATTATGATAAAGTTATTCATGGATCATCATTTTCAAACTTTAATATGTTTATTATGAGTAAAGAATTAATGGACAAATACTGTGATTGGCTGTTTAATATTATAATAGAGTTGGAAAATAGAATAAATCTCCAAACTATTCCACGTATTCTAGGATTAATATCAGAATCCATTTTAAATGTTTGGGTGGAACATAATAAATTAAAGGTTAAAGGCCTTGACATTAAATACATCGGTACTTTCTTAAACTTCAGAATGGCTTTAACAAACAATCGAATTTTAGTAGGAATTTATCGTTTCCTATACTTTAAAGTTCTAGATGAAGAAAATAGAGTGAAATTGGGACATTTTATAGATGGTTTATTCTTTAATAAACTAATCAAATAATTGAACTTAAGGTTATACAATGAGTAAAAAAACTGAAATATATATAATCACCCATAGTCCGGACGACATTGCAAATATTAAGGAGGACGAAATCTACAAACCACTTTTTGTAGGTCGAAACGGTCAAGACAATATGGGATACCTAAGTGATGACTCTGGAGACAATATATCTAGTAAAAACCCTGCATACTGCGAGTTAACCGGACTTTATTGGATGTGGAGGAACTCCGATGCTGATATTATTGGTTTAGTTCATTACAGACGTTACTTTGCAAAAAGAAAATATGGCAAAATATTAGATAAAAATGATTTGGAGGAAATCTTTAAGGATTATGATATAATTCTACCTAAAAGAACCACATCCCTATTTGATAACGTTTACGAGGACTATGCACATTGGAACTATGCACAGGATCTTGATTTGTGTAGGGAGATCATTGAAGAGACCACTCCCGAATATTTAAATAGCTTTGATAAAGTTATGAAGGGTAATTCACTTTACTATTACAATATGTTTATCGCTCCAAAAGATGTGATTGCAGGTTACTGCCAGTGGATTTTTCCACTTTTGTTTGAGCTTGAAAAAAGGGTAGATTTAAAGGGTTATGACTCCTATCAACAGAGAATCTACGGATTTTTAACTGAAAGATTATTTGATGTATGGATGGATATGCAAGATCTAAAAGTTAAAGAGTGTGAGCTAAAGGTAATTGGAAGAAGGTTGAATATTCATATGTGGATAGCTAAACGTTGGATAATTAGAAAATTCTATGTAAATATTTATGTAAATTTACTACATAAAACTAAAAAGAGATAATTTAATTTTATTTAGGAGTCGTTGTATGAAAGACAAAAAAACAGAAATCTATGTTATTTCACACAATACAAAAGATATTGTAAATATTAAAGAAGATAAAATTTACAAACCATTATTCGTGGGATGTAATGGTCAAGATAATCTAGGTTATTTAAGTGATGATACTGGAGATAACATTTCTTATAAAAATAATTCTTTCTGTGAATTAACGGGTTTATACTGGATGTGGAAAAACTCAGATGCAGATATAATTGGATTAACCCATTATAGACGTTATTTTGTTAAAAAAAAATATGGCAAACGTTTAGATAAAAATGATTTAAACAGAATCTTTAAAGATTATGACATAATTTTACCAAAAAAACATGTACCCCTTGGAGAGAACTTATACAAAGATTATGCTTATGCACATAATGCTAAAGACCTTGATTTATGTAGAGAGATAATAAAAGATATACATCCAGAATACCTTGAAAGTTTCGATGACATGATGAAAACAGATACTATATACTGTTTTAATATGTTTATTGCACCAAAAGAAATAATTACACCTTATTGCGAGTGGATTTTCTCAATCTTATTTGAACTTGAAAAAAGAATTGATTTAACTGGTTATAACAATTATCAACAGAGAGTTTATGGATTTTTAAGTGAAAGACTATTTAAAGTATGGTTAAACAAACAAAATTTAAAAATCAAAGAATGCAATGTTAAATTAATTGGAGTACATTTAAATATAGAACAATGGATTTATAGAAAAAAAATTTTCATATTCTTGTTTAGAAATGTTTATTTGAAGTATTTCTATAAAGAAGAAAACAAATAAGTTTAATTTTATTAAAAATACAAAGCTAATTAAAATGATGAGTGAACTTGAAAATCTTAAGGCAGGACTTGAATACTGCTATGATAATGATGAAATAGCTTCCATTAAAGGAAAACGCCATGAAACAGACAGACATATATAATAAGATACCTGCGGAAGATACAGAGGCACAGC
>JBJEIL010000084.1:0-40192 GCA_051876995.1 Methanobrevibacter sp.
AAAAATCTAAAAAGATTCATAAAATTGCAAATAAATTAGGTTTGGATAAATGGGAGTTCTTATTAGAATATGCAAAACCTAAAACCGATGATTCCGATGATGAGGAATCTGAAGGTGATGGGGAGGAGGTAAGTTCAATCCCTGGAGAGGTAGATCAAAAGCCAATATTTGCTAAATATATTCAGGATATTATTGGTGGAAGACCAGTTTTAAGTTATCCCTCAGAAAAAGGTGGTTTCAGATTAAGATATGGTCGTTCACGTAATACAGGTCTTGCAACTATGGGTGTTCATCCTGCAGTTATGGAAATAATCGAATTTATTGCTGTTGGAACTCAGATGAAAATTGAAAGACCTGGTAAAGGTAATTGTGTAGTTCCTGTAGATTCAATTGAAGGACCAATTGTAAAACTTAAAAATGGAAATGTTCTTCAGATTGACTCAATTAAAGAAGCCCGTAAGGTTAAAAAGGATATTGCAGAAATTCTTTTTTTAGGAGATATGTTAATTGCTTTTGGTGAGTTTTTAAGAAATAACCAACCAATGTTACAAGCAGGTTGGTGTCAAGAATGGTGGATAGAACATATTAGAAATTCATCAAAGTATCAATCTGAAGGAGATAATCATGAGTTAGATTTAAAAACTTTAGAATTTGAGAAAATATCTGCTCCTGAAGCATTTAGAATATCTAAAGAATATAAAATACCTTTACATCCAGATTATACTTATTGTTATCATGATATAAGTAAAGAAGAGCTTAATGATTTAATTAATTGGATTTTACCACAAATTAAGGATTATAAAGATGGTGATGAGATTGTACTTGATAAATCTTATCAAAAACGTATCCTTGAGGTCATAGGAGTTCTTCATACTGTTGATGATGGTAAGATTATATTAGATTCTGATACCTCTTATGCAATTGTCCATACATTAAAAAGACCTTTCAGTGATGAAGAATTATCCAATCATGATTTGAAAGTAATGGATGTATTAAACAATATATCTGAGGTTCCTATAGAATATAAAGCACCAGTTTATATTGGAACTCGTGTAGGTAGGCCTGAAAAATCTAAAGAAAGATTAATGAGACCAGCACCACATGTTTTATTCCCTATTGGTACTTATGGTGGTAGCAGAAGGTTAGTTGCTGAAGCTGCTAAAAGAGGTAATATTAGAATAGATATTGCAAGGAGGCAATGTACTAATCCTACTTGTGGATTAAGTTCAAATCAAGCTTTATGTCCTTACTGTGGATCTCCTACTGAATTTGGTAAAACAGGAGTAAAAAATATTAATCTTGGTAGAATGCTTAAAAAAGCATCAGATAATGTGGGGGTAAGAAAAGTCGATGAGATTAAAGGTGTTGTAGGTATGATTTCAGAGAATAAAATTCCTGAACCCTTAGAAAAAGGAATTTTAAGAGCTAAGAATGAGGTCTTCACCTTTAAAGATGCAACCATTCGTCATGACTCTACTGATTTGCCTTTAACCCACTTTATTCCTAGGGAAGTTGGAGTAAGTGTTGAAAAACTTCTTGAAATGGGTTATACTGAAGATTGTTATGGTCAACCTATTGAAAACGAGGAACAAATCATTGAGCTTAAAGTTCAAGATGTTGTAATATCTGAGAAATGTGCAGATTATCTTGTAAACGTTTCTCATTATGTTGATGATGAACTTACTAGATTCTATCACATGGATGCATTTTATAATGTAAAAAAACGCGAGGATTTGATTGGCCATTTAATTGCAGGTCTTGCACCTCATACGTCTGCTGGTGTTTTAGGTCGTATTGTAGGATTTACGAAGGCTTTAGGTTGTTATGCTCATCCTTATTTCCATTCTTCTAAAAGAAGAAACTGTGATAGTGATGAGGATTCAGTCATGTTATTACTTGATCCTTTAATCAATTTCTCAAAATCTTATCTTCCAAGTACTCGTGGAGGAAGTATGGATGCACCTTTAGTTTTATCTACAAGAATAGATCCTGAGGAAATCGATGATGAATCTCACAACCTGGATATCTTTGAAAGATTCCCTCTGGAATTCTTTGAAAGAACTAAGGAACCTTTGAAACCTGCTGAATTCTTGGATTTAATTGACAATGTAAGTATGCACTTAGGAACTCCTGAACAATATAGCGGTTTAATGTTTTCACATCATACCTCAAGTATTCATGCAGGTCCGACATTATGTATGTATAAACAATTGCCTTCTATGAAGGAGAAAGTCGAAGGACAAATTGGTCTTGCAGAGATTATACGTGCTGTAGATCAAAGAGGTGTTGTAGAGGGAGTTTTATCAAGTCATTTCTTACCTGATATTATGGGAAATGTCCGTGCATTTTCTAAACAGAAGGTAAGATGTACTAAATGTAATTCCAAATATAGGCGTATGCCTTTAACTGGTAAATGTAAATGTGGTGGTAATTTAATTCTAAGTGTATCTAAGGGTTCTGTTACCAAATATTTGGATATTTCACAGCAACTTGTTAACAGGTATCCGGTATCACACTATCTTGAACAGAGGTTGGAGATTCAGGAGTTTGGTATTCATTCGTTATTTGAAAGTGATAAATCCAAACAGAGTTCTTTGGATATTTTCTTATAATTTTAAGAAATTGATTTATATTGTCATATTGTAAATGTTAGAATTTTCATTGTTTAAATGATTCTATTTCAATTTACATTTTCTTTCATGTTTATATTCTTGTAAGACTCTTAAATTAATTTATAATCACTTAGATTATTTTAATTTAGTTTTTGCAGATTATACTACATAATGCATTATTTAAAGATATAAGTTTGTTTGTATTAATACGAACATTTTTATACTACTTTGACTAAACTATTAATGCTAAAGTATTATGAAAATTTTATAATACTTGGAAATTTTTATTAAATATTATAGGTTCAATACGGGATTAAATTTAATAAATCTGTTTTATATTAAGTTATAGGGTTTTTAGGACTTAATAATATTTTATTTTTATTTAAGTGGAGATATTAAAATGGAAACTAGATCAAATATTGCAGAAAACTTAAAAGATGATGTAAAAGTTTCTGTTAAAAAGAATAATGGGGTAATGGAAAGATTCAGTTATGAAAAACTATTAAAATCTTTAGTAATGGTAGAAGCTCCATTTTTTGAATCAGATAAGATTATTGCAAATGTTGTCTCATCATTATATGATGGAATAACTACAAAAGAGATTAAAAAAATTGTTTATGAATCATTATCTGAAATCGATGAGGAATCAGCTAATAAATACTTAGCTAACACTACTTTAAAAGTAAGAAGTACAAGAGATAAAATCGAATCATTTGATTTATCTAAAATTGCCAATACCTTAGTTGAGGAAACTGGTGCTTCACAGGAAACTGCATTTGAAATTGCTTCTGATGTATGGAAAGAACTTAAAAAGTTAAATGTGGAATACTTAACTGCACCTATGATTAGGGAAATTGTTAACACTAAACTTGTAGAATATGGTCTTGAAGACTTAAGGAAAAATTATACCCGTTTAGGAATCCCTGTATATAATATTACTTCATTAATTGAAAACGGAAACAAAAGTAATGCAAATATGATGCACAATCCTGAGACTATCCATAAATATGTTGCAGATGAGGCATTAAAACAATATGCATTATTGCATATGTTGCCATCACACCTAGCTGATGCCCATATGTCTGGGGACATTCACATACATGATTTAGAATACTTTGCAGCAAGACCATTAAACTGTTTACAACATGATATTAGACAATTCATCAGATATGGACTTAAAGTAGATGGAACTGGAGATCACACCTCTGTTGCAGGAGCTCCTGCCCACATGGAAACCTTAATGAATCATACAGGAGAAATCATGTTAGCAGCTCAACAAAACATGTCTGGAGGACAAGCTATGTCTTTCTGGAATGTATTCGTTGCACCATTTGCAAGAGGCAGATCTTACGATGATATTAAACAATGTGTACAAATGTTAATCTACAACTTAAACATGGCTTATGCTGCTAGAGGTTCACAGGTACCATTTACAAGTATGCAATTAGAATTTGGAGTTCCTAAATTCTTAGAAGATGTAACTGCATATGGTCCTAGAGGTGAAGTTGTAGGAACCTATGGTGACTTTGAAGAAGAAACTAGATTGATCCAAAGGGCTTTCACTGAAACTTTATATGGTGGAGACAAAGACGGAAAACCACATCTTTTCCCAAATACAATCTACACATTACGTAAAGAAACATTAAAAGGGGACTATGATGAAGATTTATACAATGTTCATAAACTCTCAGCTAAATACGGTTCCCCTTACTTTGTAAATATGTTACCTAAATACAGAGGAAACATGGCAAATTATATGGGATGTAGAACCTGTCTTCAAGATACCTGGACTGGTGACTGGGATAAGGATTGTTTAAGAACCGGTAACCTTGCATATGTTACAATGAACCTACCAAGAATCGGATATCAATCTAAAGATGAATCACAAGTATTCGAATACTTAGACAATTATATGGATCTTGCAGTTGAAACCTTACTCATTAGAAGGGAACAAGGTCTTCACTGTTTAAATGATTATGATATTCTCCCATTCTTAACTCAGAAATTTGCAAAAGAAAACTATTACAGAGTTGAAAACTCAACATTGTCCTTTGGTTTTGTAGGATTAAATGAAATGTTAATGGCTTTATTTGGTGAAGGAATTGATAATCCTGATGCAAACAAGTTTGGTGTAAAATGTATTAAATACATTTATGATAGGGCTAATGAATTACAAAAAGAAACAGGATTAAGATGGTCTGTAATTCAAACCCCTGCAGAATCTACTGCCTACAGATTTGCAACTCTTGATAAAGAACAATTTGGAGATAAGGCAATATTACAAGGAGATAATGGAGCTAACTATTACACTAACTCCTCACATGTACCAGTAAACTCCAATATTTCTCTCATTGATAAGATAAAAATCGAGGAACAATACCATCCACTTACTCCTGGTGGACATATCTTCCATGCATTTATGGGTGAATCTTACTCAGATCCTGAATCATTAATGAGTTTAACTAATAAGATTGCAAGAAAATCAGATATTGGTTTCTGGGCTTACAGTTCTGCTTTAAGTTTCTGTTTAAAATGTAAAACTTTAATGAAAGGATTAAGCAATAAATGTCCTACCTGTGGTGAAACTGAAGAAGTTGAATGGTATGATAGGATTACTGGATATGTTCAACAAGTAGGTCATGCAAAATCTGCTAATGGTGGATGGAATGCAGGTAAACGTCAAGAACTTATTGACAGACGCAGATTCCAAAAAAACTAAATCTTTAATCTCCACTTTTTATCCTTTTTAACAGATTTTGTTTTTTATCCATCTTTTTTTACTTTTTTTTATTTAGATTATGCTTTTCTATATTTCTTAAATTAAATTGGAACACTTATGTTTAATTCCTTTAAATATGGTAATTATTTTTATTTTGTGGTTTTTTATTTTGTTTAATATTTTTTTTAAAAAAATTCTATTTTATGAATTTTTATTCTATTTTTCTAATCTTTTTATATTATTTAAAATATATTCCTATATAAATAAATTTAAATATGGCTAAACTATAAATTATCTTAATTATCATTCAATTTTCATAAATTTTATTACAATTTTTAAATGTGATGTTATGGTTGACGAGGAAAAATATAATCAAGAAGTAAATAAGGTCAAGAATCAGGCTAATGAATTAAATCATTTAACTAATGAAGTTATTCCAGTTCTTAAAAAGGAAAACAAAGAGTTAAAAAAACTTAAAAATGAATTAACTGAGGCATTGGATAATAGTACTAAGAAATATTATGATCAATTAGATATTAATGCAGAGTTAAGTGAAACATTTACTAAAAATGGTGCTGAATTGGCTTTAATTAAGGTTAAATATCAGAATCTTGAAAAGGAAAATAAAAAATTAAATGATAAATTATCTGATTATCTTAAAAAGGAATCTGAAGAAGAAGATGATAAAGCTAAAGTTGATTTTGAAAGATTAAAAGAAGAAAACAAGAAAATATCCAAAGAATTAAAATCAGCTGAAAATAAATTAAATGAGCTTTCTGAAAAGGAATTGCCTTCCCTTAAAGATGAAAATCAATCTCTTAAAAACAAACTATCAGAAATTGGAACATATAAAGATGATTTAAAAAACGAATACTCTGAGAAAATTGTAAGACTTCAAGCTAAGGTGGATGATTTAACTGAAAGGATAGATAAGAAACAAAGGGAAAATGATAAACTTCATACCGAGTTAAATAATAAGGATAAAGATATTAAAAACCTTAAGAAACTTAATAAAGATTTATCTGAAAGTTTACAAGATGAAAAGGATAAAGGATTTTTCTCAAGACTTATTTAATTATTTATTAGATGTGAATTTTATGGATAAGGATTCTTATTTCATGTTTGAAGCTATTAAAGAGGCTGAAAAATCCCTTGATGAAGGCGGAATACCTATCGGTGCAGTTTTGGTTTCAAATGATAAAATTGTATCTAAAGGCCATAATCGTATGGTTCAGGAAGATTCACCAATATTGCATGCTGAAATGGATGCAATTAATAATGCTGGTAGATTAAGCTCTAAAGAATATGAATCATTAACCTTGTATACTACTCTTTCACCATGTCCTATGTGTTCTGGTGCAGTAGTTCTATATAATATTCCTCGTGTTGTTATAGGTGATAATATTACTTTAATGGGTGCGGAATCTTTTTTAATAGATAATAATATTGATGTTAAGGTATTAAATTTAAAAGAAGCTTCAGATGTATTTAACAAATTGTTGGATAAAGATCCAAATCTTTGGAAGAGGGAACTTGATAGGGTTGAAAACTCAACCGATGTAAAAAAATAGATTGGATTATTTTTATTTTTATTAAATGGAATTTTAAGATTTTAATATAAATTAAATTATGATTTTATAAATTAAGTTTTAATATTATATTAATTTAGATTTTGAATAATTGTTAAAGTTAAGATTTAGTTTACTGATTAAAATATTCTTAAAATTATTTAAATTAATATAATAATTTTGTCATTGGCTAAATTATTTTTAATACTTAAACATATTTATTGTTCTTTCCAAGTTTTTAATAGCGTATGCATTGTTTTTTCAACACTTGATGTGTTTATCACATCTTTCTGTGCCTGTTTATTGATTTTAAATATTTCCTCATTATTTAAATTGGAGATATATCTGATTTTATCTGCTAATGCTTCGGGATTATTTGGGGGAACTATAAAGCCATTCTTTCCATCATCTATAACTTCTGGAATTGCAGATACATTGGTTGTTAATACAGTAACTCCATAAGCCATGGATTCAAATATTACTGTAGGTATGCCATCTCTATCTCCATTTTCAGATATTCTACATGGGGAAACTAAGACATCGGATTTATTGAAAACTTTTTCAACCTCTTTAGGTCCGTCTAGACGTCCTTTGATTTTTATGTTCTTAAGATTTAATTCATCAATCTGATTTTGAAGATCTTTTTCTAAAGCCCCTGAACCATATATTTCGAATTCAAAATCTTCCTCTTCTAAAATCTTTGCAGCATCAATAAATATATCAATTCCTTTCTTTTCTACAAAACGTGATATGGAGATGATTTTTCTTATTTTACCTGTCCTTGGATTTAATTCATTTATCTTATAGTCAGTAGCTTGTTTGGTTATAACTATTTTATCTTCCGGCACGCCTCTTTTGAGGAGGTAATTTTTATGATATTGGCTTAAAGTGAATATTGCTATACAATATTTGGAATTACCAATTTCTTTGACTCTATTGATTTTATCCACATCCCTTTTAAAAATATCTACTGCATGAGCAAAAACAGTAAAAGGAATTTCTAATTTTTCTGCAACATCTAGAGTGTATTCGGTACATGGGGGATAAACGAAATGGGTATGAATTAAGTCTATTTTGTATTCTTTTAGTAAATTTTCAAGATTTTCCATAGGATTATCTTTTTTATCGAATCTTACAACCTCTAAATCAAAATCTAATTCAATAGGTTCCATAGGATCAATATAACAAAAAACAGTTATATTATAATTATTTTTAACTAACCATTTAAGTTCATTTAAAACAAATGTTTGAGATAGTGTTGGAAATCCTTTAAGAATATATGCAATGTTTATTTTATGTAGGTCATCAAAGGATTTGTTCTTTTTAAATGATTTTTTAATTTTTTTAATGATTTTATTTATGGAATTCCCGTTAAGGTTTGTCATTATATCTTCCTAATATTAATAATCGATTCTTGACGATATTTTTAAGTTAAATTTAAATTAAATCTATTTTTAAACTTTATAATTTATAAATTTTTTATCATGATTTTGTAATGGGATATTCACTTTAAATAATGTTGGAATTTGTTTAATTTTTAAAAGAACAGATGTTTTATTTATTTTTTTATTAAAAAATAATTAAATTTAATTTTAGTATAAAAAGAGTATTAAATTAAATTATAAGCTATAAATCAGATGTTTTTATAAAATTATTAAAAAAAAAGAAAAGTAAGATTAAGATTATGCTTCTTTTCTTAATCTCTTAATAACAAAGTCTTTATCTAAAGATAATAAAAATGAAGCTGCTCTAGGACCTTGTTTTTTACCAAGTACCATTTTATAAATTGCCTGGAATGCTTTTTGTGGTTTAAGACCATGTGCCTCTAATATTTTATACATCTCGTCATGTAAATCTTCTGATTTTGTAAAGTCATTAGCTTCCATTAAATCAGCAAGATCTCTTAGGAATGCATCTTGTTCTTCTTGAAGTGGTAAGTTTGGTATTGATTTGTATTGCACATTAAATTTAACGAATCCTGGTGCATAATTGTCCAACCAATATTTTACATTATTTACCCTTTCCTCATATTGGGCAAGTTCCCTTTCAGTTAAATCTTCAAATTCTTTGTCCTCGAAACTTTTTGTAAGCTGTGAATTTCTTTTAAGAATTCCGAAGATTTTCTCTAAATCACATCCGCCTGCAATCTGGATTGCATTTACAAGGAATCTGTAAGGTGGTCTAAATGGTAACGGACTTCCCTCATGAATTTGAGCAACTCTATATATCTCTTTAAATTTATGTTCCTCTTTATTGGATGGTGCCTCTTCCTCATCATAGAATACCTTTTCAACAGTATCGAATTGGTCCATCAAATCTAAAAATTTCATTTTTGGTGAGAAATCTTTAGGTTTCATTGGTTTGCTTCTAAATAGATAATAGTTTAAACTTTCGGCAGGTCCAATCTTTAACCATTCATCTGGTGCAAAGAATACTCCATGGGATTTACTCATAGCCTCGCCATCAAGGGTAATCCATTCATATGGAATTGGATAAGGTGCATCATAACCAAAGATCTCTTTTGAGATAACCTTACTCACATCATAGGATCCACCACTTGCTGCATGATCCTTTCCAAATGGTTCGCAGGTAGTATTGAAGATTTTCCATCTTGCAGCCCATTCAACTCTCCATGTAAGCTTTCCGTCACCTTTGGTAATATCACTTACACCTTCATGACCACATTCACATCTATAATATACTTTATCACCATCATATCCATATGCAGTTGTAGTATTTACCCTACCACATTCCTCACAGATAGGATTATATGGTAACCAATCTTCAGCTAAAGGTACCCTTCTATATTGGTCGAAGATTTCCCTAATTTCATTGTGTTTTTCAAGGGCCTTTCTTATATAGTCATTATAGACTCCTGATTTATACATTTCATATCCTGATTTTATTGTAACATCTATTCCATAATCATCTAAGACATTAAATAATGGTTTTTCGAAATGTTCTACAAAGTTTTTACAACATCCATCAGGGCATGGGATAGTTGAGTAAGGCATACCTAGGTATTTACTATAGGACTCTGGAAGTGGATATGGTACTTTTCTAAGTGGGTCATGATCATCTGCAATCCATATTACCTCTACATCCTGGTCTAATTTTCTTAATGCTTTACCTACGGCATTTGCAATAAATATATCACATGAATTTCCAATATGTATGGTACCAGATATAGATGTACCACTTGCAATAGTGTGTTTTTCTACATCCATTTTACTTAAATCATCAGCTATTCTTTCTATCCAATGTTCCATTTCATCACCATTGTAATTATAATTCGTATTTTTCATTAAATGAATTCTTGACTTTATTGTAAAATCTATATATGATTTTTAAAAAAAAATTATCAAAACATTTTATATAATTTTAATTAAGCTATAAATAATTAATATAGAAGTTTTAAAAATAATTCTTAATTAAAAACGGATAAATAAAATTTTTTTTATAAAAAAAGTTTTATAATAATATTATTATTTAAATTATTATATATATTATTTTTGAAAAATAGGAAATTAAAATAATCTTTTTCGTTTACATTTAAATAATATGAAAACAATATATTATAATGATTGATTAATATTATTTGATAATTCAATTTATTTTAATTTTATAAGTTATGGTGATAAAATGCCTAAAAAGGAAAAAAAATACGACATGCCACAGACTGGTGCAGGATTAGTTAGATATTTCGATGAGGAAAGTGTTGGACCTAAACTTTCTCCTGAACAAGTTGTTATAATGACTATTATCTTAGCAATATTCTGTTTTGTTTTAAGATTCTCTGCTTAGATTTTAGATTATTCTTAAGTAAGAGATTTTTATAGTTTTTTTTAAATCCATTAATTAGGGTTTAATTTTTAAAACCATTGACTATTATTCTTAAATCATGTTTAAACTTTTTATGATATTAAGAACAATAATTTAAAACTTATTTATTTATATCTTATGCTCCGTTAGTGTAGTCCGGCCAATCATTGCGGTCTCTCGAACCGCGGACTCGGGTTCGAATCCCGAACGGAGCACTATTAAAATACTATTCTGATTTTATTTAAATGGATTTTTATTTTTGAATCTTATTTTATCTGTTTAATATTTATAATGTTTATTTAAGAAAAATAGATGCTTATTTTAGTTTAATATTTGAAAGTAGTTTAATATTTATTTAAAAAAAGTAAAATCTTATTTTTCTTAACGTTTTTAATAATTGAATTCTATTTTATTTAAATAGAATCTATTTTATTTTAATATTTTAAAGGTAGTTTAAGTTTTATTTAATAAGATGGAATCTTATTTTTTCTAATGTTTTTAAAAGAATAATGGTTAATATTAATTCTATAAGAAGTGATTGTTTATATCTTGATTATTAAAAAAGGTATTTTAGAAGATTAATATTAAATCCTCTTATTCTATTTTATCTTTTAGTTTTGTAAATCCGTTAATAATTCCATTAATAGATCTTAAAACTATTTTCCATTTTATAAATGATAATACTTTTCTTGGTTTTGACTTTTCAAATAAGAACCTTGTAAATTTAAGATTACTTACTTTTAATCCATTCCAATCATAGTATTCTCCTACAGTTTGAATACCTTCGGTTGTATGTATTGCCATTTTGTTTATTCCATCATCAAACCATTTCACGATTTCCTTTGTTAGTGGAATGTCTACATGATTTATGACGTCCTTCCAGAATATGTATGCATCACTATATGGTGAATTATTTTCGGGTTCAAATGATTTTAATTCTCCATTATGGTAGAATAACTGTTTAGATTCTCCACTTAATCTATTTTCCTCACCAATAGGGAATGGATGGCACATTTCAGCATTATTTGGTCCAGAAGTTCCATATCTAAAGTGAATGATAGCCTCGATTGGGTATAGTTCTTTGATGATTTCTTCAATCTCATCCCAGTCAGTTAAACCTTTTCTCCAAACAAGCATATCTTCCTTTGGATCATAGTAACTAATACCTACTCCATGAGGATTCTGTTTATACATCGCCTCAATATCCTCTCTAGAAACACCAGTATTTGGTGGTTTAATAACAATTACACACATTTTATAAAACTTCCTTAAATTACTTAGATATAATCTTATAGTTTATAATTAATTACTTTATCTTAGTATATTAATATTCTTTAAATTACTGTTTCTTTTTATAAACCTTTAAAATAGCTAATTATATTTATTCTAAAAAATAGACATATAATTATATATTATTTTGTAAATCTTTTTTTACAAAAATATGTGTTTAAAAGCTTAAAATTAGATTTGATTTTTTAATCTAATAAAATATCTAATTTTTTTAAGTATTTTTTAAATTTAATTGTTTAATACATTTTAAATTTTAAATATTTAAAATTATTTTAATTAATTTATTGAGTGAAGTGTTATAATGGCTATACATCCTATTGAATTTAGATATGGAACTCCTGAAATGAAAAGAATTTGGGATTATGAGAATAAATTACAAAGAATGTTAGATGTTGAATCTGCATTGGCTCAAGCTGAGGCTAGTATTGGAATTATTTCCAAGGAAACTGCAGATGAAATCTCATCTAAAGCTAGTACTAAATATGTTAAACTTGAAAGGGTAAATGAAATTGAAGCTGCCAAGAAACATGATATTGCATCTATGGTTCAAGGACTTGCAGAACAATGTGAAGGAGATGCAGGAGAATATGTGCATTTCGGAGCAACTTCAAATGATATTGTAGATACCTCAAACTCTTTAATGATTAGAGATTCAATTGATGTCCTTGAAGATAAAATAATTAAGTTAACTAATATCTTACTTGACTTAGCAAAAGAAAATAAAAATAAGGTTTGTATTGGACGTACTCATGGTCAACATGCAATTCCAACTACATATGGTATGAAATTTGCTAATTGGGCTGCAGAACTTAAAAGACAATATGATAGATTGGAACATGCAAGAGGTAATGTATGTGTAAGTATGTTGGATGGTGCAGTTGGAACCACTGCAGCATTAGGTCCTCAAGGTTGGGAAATCCATAAGAAAGTTGCGGAAGAATTGAATTTACCTCCTGCTACAATTACAAATCAGGTTGTACAAAGGGATAATCATGCTGAATTTATTATGGCAATTGCTAATTTAGCATCTACCTTAACAAAGATTGCACTTGAAATTAGAAACCTTCAAAGAACTGAAATCATGGAGGTTGGAGAGTATTTCGATCCTAAAAAACAGGTAGGTAGTAGTACAATGCCTCATAAAATGAACCCTATTACTGCTGAAAGAATCTGCGGAATCTCAAGAATTGTAAAATCCTATGTTGCACCTGCTTTGGAAAACAATCCATTATGGCATGAAAGGGATTTAACTAACTCCTCATGTGAAAGAATCATGTTTCCTGAAGCATGTATCCTAAGTGACTATACTTTGGAACTTACAATTAAACTTATGAGTAACCTTGTCTTTTATGACGATAATATTGAGAAAAACCTCAATTTAACTCATGGTTTAGTCATGGCTGAAAGATTAATGGCTGAACTTACAAGGGCAGGAATGGGTAAACAAACTGCATATGCACTTGTAAGGGAAAATGCTATTAAGGCTAATCAAGAACATCTTTTACTTGGAGATTTAATCTTAGAAGATGAAGAAGCAAGTAAATATTTATCTAAAGAGGAAGTTCAAAAGATTATGGATCCTCATACCTATACAGGTTCAGCAGGAATTATTGTGGATGAGATTTTAGAATCCTCTAAAGACTGGTTCTAAATCCCATTATCTTGTAGTAAATTGGATTTCAAAATATTTTATAATATTGCTCTTATTTTTATAAAATTTAGGAAAATGAGTAATATCTTAAAATATTTTAAATCTTTTCGGATTATTTATCAAAAGATTAATATTGTATGAAAAATACTAATTATAATATTTATTTAAATATTCTTATTTTAATGAAATCTTTAATTTATTAGATAGATTGTCTAAGATTTTCAGCGTATTTAAATAAATTCAATAAAATTTTCTTTATAATTAAAAGGTGAAAAAAATGGTAAACACAAAAGAACTTAGTTCTATTGAATTGTCTTCCTTAACAACCATTGGAATGGGAATTTATGTTTTAATCAGTGTTATCCTTGCAGTTATTGCTTTTATAGCTCTTATGATTATAGGTGGCTCATCAGCTATTACTACTGGTTTAATGCTTATTCCAATGATTATCTTTGGGGCAATTTTATATAGTATTGTTCACTTCTTTGGAAGAGGTTATCTTTATAATATTCTTGTAACTAGGTTAAATGCTATTGATTTTGATATTGAAGAAGGTGAGATAACTAGGATAAACCCTATATCTACCTCACTTGTTATTGGGGTTATTAGTTTAATCTGTTTTATTATCGTTTATACATTGGCATACTTAGTTGTACCTGGATTTGCAAGTTCTGTTCTACAAACATTGATGGCATCTGGACAGATGAATTTAGCATTAATTGTATATAACTTTTTAGTGTTAATGTTAAGTCCACAATTCTTTATTGCTTGTATACTATTATCTTTTGTCCTAACTTTCATATTCGTATGTTTACAAATCTATGTTTATAATTATATTTCTCCAAAAGTTGGTGGAATTATGGTGGACTTTAAAGATGAAGGTAAGTATACATCACTTAAATATGTTGATCCTAAAAGTGCTGCAATTATAGTTTCAATTTGTTCTTTAGTTGTAGATGTAATTGTTTCTATTGCAATGTTGGCAATAAATCATGCTGCAGTATTATATTCATTATATAATATTATTTCCGGATTTGTTATAACATTTGTTTTAGTTTTCCTAATGGCTTATTTCTACAATTACTTAGCTCCAAAAATGGGTCAACTTAAACTTGAATTAGAATAAATATGACTTTATTCTATTTTTTTATTTTTTTATATCTGCTTCTTAGCTATTCTTAAATCAATATGTTCTATTTCTATAAAACTTTAATACTATACTATTTTAAGTTTTATTTATCTATACATCTTATGGTCAATTTCTTATTAAATTTTAACTTGTATTGATTAGATTGAAATTGATTATTTTTTATTTAATGAAATCTGAAAAATAGTATTTTTTATAGATTGTGCTTTTGTTATAGTCAATTGAAATTTTCTAGCTATTTTTAAAATTTTTAAGATAAATTTCTCGAATTGATATTTTAAAATATTGTTAAACTATCGGATTATTAGACTATTAAATAACTGGTTTAATAATTGATGTAAGTTAAAAATTAGATAATTGGAAGTTTATAATAAAAATAGGTTATTAATAATTTAATTTAAATTGATTGATTAGAAAAATAAGTTAAACAATGGATTAAATAGTTTAAAATTTATCCATTTCATTAAGGGGCATTGATGTTTCCATTGCTTTTATCTCAATATCTATGCCTTTTTCTCTAATGGCCGCTATGGTATTTAATCCACTACCTGCAACAACACCAAATTTGTAATTGTTTACCTGTGCATTATAGACCATTTCTCTAGGTTTACCTATTTTTAGAACTGATAAGTCTTTTTTAGATAGTTCCTTTAATATTTCATTACTTTGGTATTGTGCAATGTTCGGAATTTCCTTAATTGATGCAAGAAGTCTTCTAGAACCTGTCTCATCTTTATTGATAGCAGTTAAATCTTTAAGTATGAATATCTTATGGGGATCTATTGAAGAACCGTTATATGATATTAATTCAATAAATGATGATTTATCATTAACCTCCAGTAATCCGCCATATTTAGGTTTACACATAATGCCGTTTTTGATTAATATCCCGTCAATAGATAAACTGCATACAGTTGCAATTCCTATTCTATCATGGTTTTTGTTATCTTCAACAATTTTATAATATGGTGTAATATATTCAGGACAATCTTTGTAGGTATTTTTAATGACCTTTAGAGAATCATCTAGATCTTCTTTATTTACATAGGATATGTCTGCAATAATATTTCCATCGCCGGTTTCCATATCATAATCTACCTCCTCAATAAGGTTCCATGATTTTGATAGGAAGAACGGTATTTTGTTATATTGTTTATGGGGGTTTACACTTCTTAATATTGAATTAGTTTTTTTAGTAACAGGTTTTAAATTAGTATAATCCTCTAATTCCTCACCTAATTTAATGTTTACATCGTAATCCAATTCCTTTGCAACACAGAATGGTGTTATTCCTCCTGCTATAGCTATTCCTATAAAGTCTTCAGGAACTGGTACACCAAGAATATTTTCTCCTTTCTTACCTATTGCAATAATTCCATTAATATTTGCCTGATTAAGTTTTTCAATAAGTTTTTTTGCTCTATTTCCTACTTTACCGGGAATTATTCTAAAGTTTGCAGGTATTGTTCCATTACCATTATCGATAACATTTAATACAGATGTCATGTTCTTTGCTATAAACGCATCAAGGGGGGTAATAGATGTTTTTTTATAGGAAATTAATTCCTTAAATCTTCGAGGTTCGTAATTTTTAACCTCAATGATTCCACCATATTGGGGTTGGGTAGCTATTCCGTTTTTAAGAAATACTCCATCTATTGTTGTTCCACAAATACTTTCAACGGTATATCCTTCCACACCATCAATCTTTTCTTTGTTAATCTGGATTCTAGGACTAACTGCAATTCCAGTTTCAAATGCTTTTTTAATAATATCAAGTGCTTCTTTATCTAAAACATTTGATTTATTAACAATAACATTTCCAGTTTTTGTATATGGATTAAAAGTAGTTTGATAAATATAATTCTCGAATTTTGAATAGGTAAAATCTATTTCATCATAGACAAGTCCTTTCTCAATACGTGACCTGCCTAGGTCTGTAATTTCTCTACCAGAATAACCAATCTTCTTCGTATAACCCTTCTCATCAAGAATTTTCATGTGGTAACGTACGGCACGTTCACCTAAATTAAATCCTCTGTTATTCAATTCATTAGCGATGACTTTTGAACCTGTTGGTTTTTCTTGTTGGTCTAGGATTCTTAGGATTTCTATCATCCTATTTTCTGATTCAGACATATGACTCCCTTATCTAAAATATTATTTTATATTCTCATCAAGTTTACTTCCTTATAATTAGAAATTAGATTAAAAAAAGCCCAAAAATAAAATAAAAAAATTATAGGTACTGGTTTAAAAAAATTAAAAAAATATGAATTTTAAGAAACTTATACGTCTAAGTATCTATTATGTTCATATCCAAAGACTTGTACTCTGTAATCATCCCATTCAGCGTATTTGCTTTCAAGGAATTTTTGAGATATGTGATCACCTAAAGAATTCATAATAATAGGATCCTCTTCAAGTGAATGGTAAGCTTCCCATAAACTTGCAGGTAATACTTTAATACCTCTTTCTTCACGTTCTTCTGGAGTTAGTTTGTAAATGTTAACTTCAGTAGGGTCACCTGGGTCAATTTTATTGTTAATACCATCCATACCTGCTGCTAACATTGCAGAGAATGCTAAGTATGGGTTACATGCTGGATCAGGTGCTCTGTATTCGATACGTGTAGCTTTTCCACGTGCTGCAGGAACTCTAACAAGTGCAGATCTGTTTTTAAGACCATATGCTCTGTATACAGGTGCTTCATAACCTGGTACTAAACGTTTGTAAGAGTTTACAATTGGGTTAGTTACAGCAGTAAGTGCTGGTGCGTGTTCTAATAAACCACCAATGAAGTAAAGTGCATCTTGTGATAAACCTGTTTCAGTGCTATCATCAGAGAATAAGTTTTCGCCGTTTTTGAATAAACTTTGGTGACAGTGCATTCCACTACCGTTTTCGCCGAAGAATGGTTTAGGCATAAATGTTACCCTGTAATCCATTTCATCAAATGCTGCCATATTAGCAACAATAGCTTTAATTGCGGTTTTGAAAGTAACTACTGCATCTGCAGTTTTAAGTGCATCATCAAATTTGAATGCAATTTCGTTTTGACCTGGACCTACTTCGTGGTGACTTGCTTCTACTTCAAATCCTAATTTTTGTAAGTTAAAGGTAATTTCTCTTCTGAAATCAGGACCTTTGTCTGTAGGTTCCATATCGAAGTAAGTTGCATTATCATAAGGTAATGGATTACCGTTTTCGTCCATTTTAACAATAAAGAATTCTGGTTCTGGTCCAATATTATATTTTAATCCTTTTTTACCAATTTCACCTAATTGTTTTTTAAGTTGGCTTCTTGGATCTCCAGCAAATGGTTTTCCATCGGTGTTGTAAATATCACAAATAAATCTGCATACTGCTGAATCATCTGGTCTCCATGGTAATCTGGAATAGGTACTTATATCGGGTTTTAAGATAAGATCACTTTCATTGATTTCAACGAATCCGTCAATAGATGATCCGTCAAATAATGTACCATTTGTAAATAAGTCTTCCATATCTGTACTTGGAGGTAATGAAACGTTTTGTGGTTTACCATTGATATCTACAAATTGTAATCTAACGAAAACAATTTCATCTTTCTCCATTTGTTCCATTATTGCGTCTACTTCTTTTGTCATTTTTATTCATCCTTTTAATGATAAAATAATAAAAATAAACTGTATTCATTAAAAATTTTAAAATAAATCATACTCAATTTATATGAAATATTGGTGGTTTATTTTTAAAATTTTATAAACATTTTTTGATTATTATTCGCCGGAAAGTAACTTCCTACTTAGATAAGTTTAAATTTTTTAATATATAAACTTTCTTATTTTTCCAAAAATGAGTATGTTTATTTTTTTTAAAATATTTTAAGTGTTTGTCTTATTTTTTAAATATTGTTTTAAATGTTTTTACTTTATTTTTGATTTTTACTTATTTTTTGAATTTTTTTTATTTTTCTGTAAATTTTCTGGAATATCTTTTTCCATAATAGGCAGGTTATTTTAGAAATAATTTGTAGATTGTTGAATAGTATAATAATTAATTAAATTTAAAAAATGGGTTATTGTCGTAAAAAAAATAAATTTTTAAAAAAAATAGGGATTAAATAATGTAATTTAAAGTTAATATTGATTTTATATGTTTGATCTATCTATTCATGATTATCTAAAGCCCTATTAATTCAAAAGAGCTTAAGTCTAATAAATCAAAGGTTAATATTTCCGGAGCATATGTCACCTTTCCAACACCTGTAATTATTTTAAATGCTTCAAAGGCTTCTAAACTTCCTACTATATTTGGTGTAGGTCCAATTACTGGTGGAACACCATGTGTTAGTTTATCTATTTCTTTAACCACATCATCATCCAATTCTTTTCCTTCGGAAGGTAAGTTAAATAGTTCCTCATATGTCTTTGGACTATCTGGTTTAAATACACTTACCTGACCTAATGTTCCATGGATTGCACCATGTATAAATGTCTTACCACTTTTTTTAGCATATCTGCTAATAATTATCCGTGTTTTAAGATTGTCTAGTGCATCTATGATAATATCTGCATCTTCCAATATGCTTCCCACATTGTCTTCGGTAATCTCACAAACAACTGGCTCTACCTCAATATATGGGTTGATTAACCTTATTTTTTCTTCCGCAACCTTCGCTTTATCCTGTCTTAAAACATCAAGGCTACTTAATAATTGTCTGTTTAAATTGGACATGTCAAAATAATCCTTATCTATAGCAATGATTTTTCCAACACCCATTCTAGCAAGCATTTGGATAACAGATCCTCCAATTCCACCACATCCAATTACCCCTATTGTTGCTTCTTTAAATCTTGTCTGTTGACTTCTTGATACAATGCTCATTTGTCTTGTAACAATGTCCCAGTATCCCATTCCTTTGTATCTTGTTGGCATCTTATATCACATTTTCCATTATCTTTTATTGCTTTATAAACTTTATAATATTACAATTGTTATATTTTATCTATATTTATTTATATATTTAATATTTATATAATTTTACAAATCCTTTTTTAATTTTAAAAATATTCTAAGATATTTTTTATTTTTTTTCGGATGCTTTTATGAAATATTATCTAGAAGTGATGGAAGGAATCTCCAAAGAATCTTTCAACCTTCTTCATTTCTTTTGCAATATTTATTCCCTGAGGGCATAAGGTATTGCAATCTCCACATTGGGTACAGTTATGTGCAAGGGCACTATCTTCAAAATATGTAAAATACTGCATGGCAGATGCTTTAGGATTGTTTAGGATTTTTCCAATATTGTATTCTCTAAAACAATGGGGAATATTCACACCATTTGGACAAGGTAGGCAGTATCCACAGGAATTACAGTCATTACCCTTTTGAGTTTTATATAGGCTTGCAACATCCTTAATTAATTTCTTATCATTTTCAGAAATCATATTGGGTTTGGAACGTGATGCGATTTCAATATTTGTTTTAAGATGTTCTAATGAGTTCATACCACTCAATACACAATCAACATTTTCCATGTCCCAAAGATATTGGAATGCCCATTCAACAGGTGTTCTCTTCTCCTCGGCACTGTTCCATAATTTCATGATGTTTTCTGGAATGTTTTCAACTAGACGTCCTCCACGTAATGGTTCCATGATTTCGGTTCCAATATCCATCATTGATAAAAAGTCAAGTCCTTCAATACCTGTTTGGTATGTTTCATCGAGATAATTCATTTGGGTTAAACCAATTTCCCACTTATCATAGTCGGTAGTTAAAATAAGTAGTGTTTCAAAGGTTCCATGTGTTGAAAAACCAACATGCTTTACTCTTCCGTCATTTAATACATCATCTAAAAACTCAATGACATTTGCATTCTTGTAGTTTTCCCAGTTTTCGTTATTTACAGAATGTAATAGGTAATTGTCAATATGATCTGTTTTTAATCTTTTGAGCTGTTCATCTAAAATGTTATCCAAGTCCTCTCTAGAATGGATAAGCCATGAGGGACATTTGGTTTGAAGATAAACCTTATCCCTGTAACCGTTTTCAAGAAATTCTCCAACAAATGGTTCACTTGTACCTGGACCGCCATGAACCTCTTTTGAGTGAAAAGAGTATCCGGTATCAATAAGATTTATTCCATTATCTATACCATAACCTAAGAGTTCACTCGCTTTTTCCTTATCTATTTTACTATTGGAGTTATCTATGGTTGGAAGTCTCATAGTTCCTAATCCTAGAATTGATACTTTTTCATTAGTTTTTCCCAATTTCCTATATTCCATTAAAGCACCTGAAGTTTAAAAAAATTCTTTTAAAAATAATATATGTATATATTAATTATTATTACTTTTCTTTAAAAAAATCTTTCCAAATTATTATTATTGGTCTAATGAAATTTTTAATTTAGAATATATGTCTAAGTAAAATAGCTAATTTATAAAATCAATAAAATCTGTAAAAAATAGTTTAATGGTTTTTCCTGGGATAATTTATATGCCGGGGGCGGGATTCGAACCCGCGGCCTCACGGTATCCCAGGAATTCAGTCAGAGCATAGCTAAAAAACCCTATGAGCCGTGCGCTCTAACCAGCTGAGCCACCCCGGCATTATACCATGTATAATACTATTTAATTTAAGTTCTTAATAATATATATACTTTGTGGTATATGATATATTTTTTTTATAAAATTTTTCGATTTATTATTTTTTAAATTCATTTGATCAGGTAATTCTAATATATTTCTATTTGGGCAAACCTTTTTTAAAACATTTTGTTTTTTTATCTAAATTGTTTAAATCCGAAACTTTTGGTTTTAATTGGAATCTAACCGTTGTTTAGGGTTTATAGGATAATCATTCTTTATTTGATTAATATGATCCTTATCATTATATGGTTTCTATACAATAATATTTAATATTATTAAAAGTTAAAAATAGTATTGTATAGATTTTCATTTGAAAATTATTTTTTTATTAGTTATATTGAAATAAAATACTTTAATATACTGATCTTTAAATGATTTCTTTTTTAAAAACGATTATTTGTGATATATATGAGTAATGTAAAGGATATGTCTCTTGCAGATGGCGGAATAATGAAAATTGAATGGGTTCAAAAACATATGCCTGTTCTTGAACATATTAAAAAGGTATTTGAAGAAGAAAAACCTTTTGAGGGAATTACTATCGGTTCATGTTTACATTTGGAACCTAAAACAGTTAATTTAGGTTTAACATTACAAGCAGGTGGAGCTGAAGTAGCTATGACTGGTTGTAATCCTCTATCTACTCATGATGATGCTGCAGCTGGTGCGGCGGCATTAGGTTTAAACATCTATGGTTGGAGAGGTCAAAGTGATGAGGAATATTATGAAGCTATTAATAATGTTCTAGATCATAAACCTGATATTATAATTGATGATGGTGCAGATATGATTATGTACCTACATAGTAATAGACAAGAACTTTTGTCCCATATTAAAGGTGCTTGTGAAGAAACCACTACTGGTGTACATAGATTAAAAGCGATGGCTGATGATAATGCATTAAAATTCCCTGTTGTAGCGGTAAATGATGCTTATACCAAATATTTATTTGATAATAGGTATGGTACAGGACAATCTTCATTAGATGCGATTATGGGTACAACTAATATGTTAATTGCCGGTAAGAATTTCACAGTCTGTGGATATGGATGGTGTGGCCGTGGTGTTGCAAGTAGAGCAAGAGGTTTAGGTGCAAATGTTATTGTAACTGAAGTAGATCCAATTAGAGCTTTAGAGGCTAGAATGGATGGTTACAGAGTAATGCCTATTAGGGAAGCTGTTAAAATCTCTGATATTATTATTACTGTTACTGGTAATATTAACATTATATCTGGTGATGATTTTAAATATATGAAAGATGGATGTATGCTTTGTAATTCCGGTCACTTTAATGTTGAAATTAATAGGGATGATTTGGAAGCTCAAGCTGAATCTGTAAAAACTGTAAGGGAAAGTATTGAAATGTTTACAATGAAGGATGGAAGAAAAATCTATCTTTTAGCTGATGGAAGACTTGTAAATCTTGCAGCTGCAAGAGGCCAAGGACACCCTGCAGAGATTATGGATATGAGTTTTGCAGTTCAAGCTTTATCTGCCAAATATATTTTAGATCATGAGGGTAAAATGGATATTGGTGTTATGAAAGCACCGGATTCAATTGATGAGACTGTCGCAAGATTAAAACTAAAAGCTATGGGAATTGAAATTGATTCTTTCACAGACCGTCAAATTGAATATTTGTCCGACTGGCATGAAGGAACATAATACTGTTTTTTAATCTTTTATTATTTTTTTTATTTTTTATTTATTCTATCGAATTTAATCTCTCTAAAATTAGTACTTTAATTTGAAAAGGTATTAAAGTTGGATTGATATTCTGGAGAACTTTACTATTTTATTTTAACAATTATTTCTTTGATTATTATGGGGTATTTTAAACATATTGATAATGGTGATGGACCTACTAAGCTATTTCTTGGGGGAGTTCATGGTAATGAAGGTAAAACTGCTATTAAGATGATTAATCGTCTTAAACGTGAAGATTTTGCCAGTGGTCAGATTTATATCTATAACTTTGATTCCTCACCCTATATTTCAACAGTAGATAAAAAATATTATGAATCTGAAATGGGTCAAAAGGTTATAGGCTTGATTAACCAGTATAAACCAGATTTTTATACGGAGCTTCACTGTTATAATATAGAGCATTTTAAAAATCTTACAAGTATGTCAAGATTTGAATCTCAAGGTGTTCCGCCATTAATTGATTGTGGAGAATATGTTCTAGTTAGTTCTGTTTCCCCATTAATTAGAATTAAATATTTTACTAAAGAAACTATATGCAAAACATTAGAGATTCCTTGCCTACATGATAAGAAAAAATTGGACAATGCAATTGAAAACTATGGATTCAATCCAGATAAATCTATTGGCAGATATATGGATTTATTGTATCTTATTACACAATCTGTATCACGTAAGGATTTTACAGAAAGAATATCAAAATATTATCCTACTCAGGTTGATCTTGCAAGGGAATATGTTAAAAAGATTTTTGGAGAATTCTTCCCTCCATTTTAAATATTTTATAAACTTTTTTTTATTTTATAATTGATTAAAATTTTTAAAAATTTCTAAAAAAAGATATTTGTTTCTGATTTTATATTTTAAGTATTTTCAATTCTGAAAACTCATTTTTTGATTAAAATATCAATCATTTTAAGGGATTTTTTAAAGATTCCTGTGTCTAATTCTTTTATAGATTTAAAAGTTTATCATGTTTAAATCAATACTGTTTTAATAAACTGTAATCTATATATATTATAAATACAAAAATTATACCGGAAGTTATATTCCGACTATTCATTAAAATAGAAATTATATTTATTTGTTATTAAAAAGCAGATTAAGTGATGTAAATGCAGATGATAAGAGCAATTATTAGACCTGAGAAGGTTGATGATGTAATTATTGCATTGGATGATGAACAATTCCATTCAGTTACAGTAATGGATGCAGAAGGTCGTGGAATTCAGAAAGGATTAAATAAAGGTGATGAACACTTTGATCAGTTGCCTAAAAAACTTTTAATATTGGTGGTTGAAGATGAGGATGTGGACTTTGTAGTTGATTTAATCTCTGAGGAAGCTTTTACCGGTAATCCTGGTGATGGTAAAATATTTGTTAGTCCTGTTTTAGAGGCTTATACAATTAGAACAAGAAGTCAAGGATTATAAAAGAGGTTTTTATAATGAAAGAAATCATGGCTTTTATTAGAGATAAAAAATATGAAAGAACTAAAGAGGTCTTAACTCTTTTAGGTTTTCCGGGAATGACTGTCGTTCCGGTTTTAGGAAGAGGTAGAAAAATTCAAAACAATAAATTAAAAACCGATGATTTTGCGGTTATTCCTAAAAAATTGATTTCAGTTGTTGTTCCTGATGAGGATGTAAATCTAATAGTTGAGGTAATTATGAAAATCAATTCTACCGGACGTTATGGTGACGGTAAAATATTCATATGTCCTATAACACAATCTATCAGATTAAGAACAGATGAAACAGGAGATGCTGTTTTATAATCTTTTTTCATTTATTTTTAGATTTATAAAAAAATTAGTTTTTAAGCTTTATAAGAAAAATAATTTTAAATTTAGAAAAAATCTTCTAAACTTTTTTGTGAACTGTTAAGGTTCTTGATTTTACTTGCGCTATTTAAAACTCTGTCCTTTGAAAAACCATGTTCCTCACATAAGAACTCTACAATACCTTCACGGTCCGGTTCTTTAAACTTAATGGTATAATCCTCATTTACTCTAGGGTTTAGGAAAATATTTCTTAAAATATCTATGTCTATCTTAGGCTCTGTATCTAAGTCTTCTAGAACATTTTCCAGATTATTACCATTTAATAGTTTCATACCTCTTTTAACACCAATACCATGAACTCCATCATTAAAATCGGTACCTACAAGAAGTGCAAGATCAATTAGTTGTTCCCTTGAAAAATCAAGATTTGATAGAACCTTGTTTAATTCCATATATTCAAGATTTGAAAGTCCTCCACTTAAGGTAAGATTTCTTATAATTCTTGGGGAACCAAATAATAAACAATCATAATCCTGTGATGCGACGGCCCATGCATCTTTTTTCTGAACCATATAGGATGCCTGTGCTTCACCTTCACCAAGTGCCTGAACATAAGGTATTCCCATTAAATCAAGTAAATATTTGGAACTTTCAACTACATATGGTGTAATGTGTGTTGTACGCATTGCATATTTACGTGCTAATTCCTCATTACCTTCTTTAATGGCTTTCTCCCATTCCTCTTTTGATTTTATTTTAGCTTCTTTACGTTTAGCTATTGTGTCGGATTTATATTCTGAAGGTTTTCCATCAAAAACATAAATAGGTTTTATTCCACGTTCAACAATAGATGATGTTCTATATAAAAGACCACTTAAATGGGAAGTTACATTACCATTAGCATCTTTAAGAGGCGTTCCATCTCTTTGACGAATTCCTGATAAAAATTGATAAATTGTATTAAAAGCATCAATAGCTATTGTTCTTCCTTCTAAATCTTTTAAATTAATTTTTTCTGGAGAAGCAATATCTTTAAACTTCACTCCCATTGTTTCACCTTCATTGTTTTTTTTTTTCTATAAATTAACGGGGTTTTTTTTATTAATCTGATTTTTTAATTAATCTGGACTCTTTAAATTAATTAGATTTATGATGTTCCAGTTAATCTAAATGATTTTAATCTTATCTTTATTATTTAAATCAACTGTTTTTTTAAATTTATCTGTTGATTTGAATTAATTGTTTTTTCATATTCTTTTATTTTTTTTTAAATTTATTTTATGTATTGTTTTTGTTTAATCTAGATACTCTCTAAAATAACTTGCTGGAAACATTTCCTGAATCCACATGATTTTCTCATTATTGTGTATAATGTCATAGTTTCTTGATAGGAAATCTTTATCTGTCTTATATATTTCTTCAAGTTCTGGCTCTGATTTTATTACTTCAATGTCTCCAATTTCTCTTCTTGTCTCAAGTTTATAATTTTTTAGGATTCTTCCAATTGGAATGTCTTCTGTCATTAATGAATCTTTAATTTCTTTGTTTATTCTAGATAAAGGAATATAACTTTTTGCAAATATTAGCGGTTTATCGTCTTTATGCATTATTATGGTTCTGTTATTTACCTCTTCACTTTCATTAATATTGAAGTGATTTGAAACTTCCCTATTTGCCTTTTCAACATGCTGGTTAATGGTTTTTAGAGTAATTTTATTATATAATACATCTAAAATTGCAGTAATTGATCCGTCAGTTGTAAGAAGTATCTTCTGTGTGTTGGATAACTTTATGTTATTTTTATTTTCCAGGTAGTTTATTCTATCAATTAAACATTTATTGATGTTATTCTCTTCTTTAATCATAATGTCCCTTTAAAAATAGTTTCTTTAAAAAAATATAAAAAATAAGTAAAAAAAGTTAATTTTCTGGTTTTGCAATAAATCCTTTTATTGCGGAAGCTGCAACTACTTTGGAATTTGCAAGATAAACTGAAGATTTGGGATCCCCCATTCTACCTTTGAAGTTTCTGTTTGTAGTTGATATGGCTGTTTCACCTTCGGATAAAACACCCATATGTGCTCCTAGACATGGTCCGCATCCAGGATTACATACTATTGCACCAGATTCCATGAATGTTTTTATATATCCCTTATCTAGGGCTTGAAGATATATTTCACGTGATGCTGGAAGAACTATTAATCTAACGTCCTCATGGATCTTTTCCCCGTCAAGAACTTCTGCAGCATTTTTTAAATCAATTAATCTTCCATTGGTACAAGAACCAATTACTCCCTGGTCGATAGATGTTCCCTCAACCTTGCTAATTGGTTTTACATTATCCACATCATTTGGACATGCAATTTGTTCTTCCATATTGTTTATATCGAAATAATATTCTTTACTATAAACTGAGTCCTTATCAGATTTTTTGATATTTAACTGATTTCTGCTTTTTCCGGTTCTTTTACATACATAATCTATGGTAGCATCATTAGGTTCCATTATACCATTCTTAGCACCCATCTCAATAGCCATGTTTGTCATAGTCATTCTACTTGCTACATCGAGATTATCAATGGTCTTACCACAGAACTCCGCACTTTGATAGGTGGCTCCTGCAATTCCAATCTTTCCAATTATATTTAGAATGATATCCTTGGAGGTTAAGTTACCTAACTTACCTTCGACTTGGATTTTTATAGCTTCCGGAACCTTGAACCATGTTTTACCAGTCGCATAAACCATGGCAATATCTGTTGCACCCATTCCTGTGGAAAATGCTCCAAATGCACCATAAGTACATGTATGTGAATCCGCACCAACTATAACTTTTCCAGGTTCTACTAAACCCTTTTCCGGAAGTACTTGGTGGCAAATACCTTCACCATTAATGTAATGGTGGATAATGCCCTGTTTTTTAATAAAGTTTCTTGCAACTTTCTGAAATTCTGCAGATCCAATTGTATTTGCAGGTACATTATGATCAAACACTATAGCTATCTTCTCAGAATCCCATACCTTATCTGCTATTTTTTCAAATGTTTTAATGGCAGGTGGTGATGTACCGTCATGTGACATCACAAGGTCAACATTTGCCTCAATAATTTCACCAGGACTAACGTCATAACCTACTTTTTCTGATAAAATCTTTTCTGTAATATTCATTTTTACACTTTAAAATTGTATTTTAATCTATTATATAATATTTTTATAAAATATTAAAATAGTTTTTTATTTTAATTGTATCTTTATTAGAAAATTTTTTCTAGATAAAATTCCGTTTAATTTAAAAACTCTTTTAATATTTAATTTAAATTTAAAATCAGATTTTTTTAGGAGTATTGTAGAATAGGATTAATCGTTTTAGATATTAAAGATCATACTGTTTTATTTTTTCTTTTAAACTTATAATCTCTTTAAATCTATTATAAAAAAAGGTTAAATCATTTTAGATATTAAATTAACGATTAAATATTATATGATTCTATTTTTAAAGTTGAATTTAAAATTTTTTTTAATTCTATAAGAATGATTTCTAAAAACTATATGAAAATTAGCTGTTTATTAAAGGATTAAAAATAATAAAAAAATTAAGGGTGGATTTATAAATCAGCAAGGTTTACATTTTTGACAATTTCCTTAAAGACGTCATCATTGATGTATGTACCTTTCTCTCTTGTTTGTTTAACTTGTTTTACAATTTCACAAAGTTGGTCATTGGTTACTTTATAACCACATGCATCAAGTTTTGCTTTAACTGCTCTACAACCTGAATGTTTACCTAAAACTAATTGTCTTTTTTGACCTACAAGTTCTGGCACATAAGGTTCATAGGTTAATGGTTCCTCAATAACTGCATCTACATGAATACCTGATTCATGTCTAAATATGTTTTTACCTACTATCGGTTTATTATAAGGAACTGGTAAGCCTGTAGCTTTGGATACAAGTTCTGAAATTTCTTTAATTTTTTTAGTTTTAAATCCTAAGTCCTTTCCATATAATAATTTAAGGGCCATTACTAATTCTTCAAGTGAAGCATTTCCTGCTCTTTCACCAATACCATTGATGGTTACTGAAACTGCACTGGCACCTGCTTGAAGTCCTGCAATTGAATTTGCAACAGCAAGTCCAAAATCATTATGGCAGTGCATAGCAATATCTGTGTTAATCTCTTTTTTAAGTTCTGATACAAGGTAAGTAATTCCTTGAGGATTTGCAGCGCCAACGGTATCTGCTACATGTACCCTATCAACACCGTATCCCTCAGCTTTTTTATACATTCTTTTTAGGAAATCTAAATCTGCCCTTGTCGCATCTTCTGCAGAGAAAGCAACAAATAATCCATGATCTTTAGCATACTCAATAGATTTCATGCAGATGTTCAATGCCTGTTCTCTTGTAAAGTGTAATTTATGTTCAAGGTGTAAATCAGAAGCTCCCATAAAAGTAATTACTCCGTCAACATCAGCATCTAATGCCGCATCAATATCTTCCAATTTTGTTCTAGCTAAACATATGACCTGTGCATCTAATCCTTCATTAGCTATTGTTTTAACAGTATCCTGTTCTGTTGAAGATACCCTTGGGAATCCTGCTTCTATCTGTGGTACTTTAAGTTCATCTAATTTTTTAGCAATTTCTATTTTTTCATCTTTAGAGAAAGCTACACCGGGAGTTTGTTCTCCGTCTCTTAAAGTAGTGTCATATACAGTTATATCTTTAGGAAATGTGTATTTAACCTCTTTATTGTAAGGACTAACATAGTATTGCAAAAATATCACTCCTATTATATTATGATTGTTATTAATTAAATTTGATATGTATTTTTTTATTAAATCAATAATTATTTTATTATTTTGTAAAATTAGTAATAATTACAAATTTAAATTAAATTAAAAATTTATGTTATTTAATTTGTAAGTCTGTATATTTAAATATTAATCAATTTAAATTTTTAAATATGTTTTTTTAAAAAAGAGCTTGGAAGGTTCTAAAATAATTATATGAAATATAAACCTTCCTTTTCAATAAAAAAAGATGTCTAATTGTTTTTATCTTTTATCATGTTTTCCATATGATTTTTAATTTCTAATATTAATATGGGTATTTAATATTGAATATTTAATATCTGATATTTTATAATTTATTTATTGGATCGTCTTTTTTTTAAAATTTTAATATTATAGAAAATTAAAAAAAATAATTTTCTAGTTTTCATTAGTATTTTTCTAGTAGAATAGAATATAATTTTGTAGAAATTTAAATGGAAATTTTCTAGTTTTTCATCCATGCTTCTATGGAAGATGATTAAAGTAAAAAATTTATTAATTTTCATCAATATTTTCTAATAGGCCAAGATATGAGGTCCTTTCAAAGCCATCGCTAATACCCAATTTTTCAAACACTTTAAACAAACCTTCCTGAGCTTTGCTATAATCGGCACCATCTTCAACAAGTGCCTCTATTTCCATATATGGGTCTAGACCTTTTACATCATCAAGACTTATCTCATAATTTTTATATCTGTAAATTTCCCTATCTTTTATAACTTCACGAACAGCAGTAAAACCTAGATGTTCGAATATTTTTCTACATTTATTTTCATCCTCAATACACATTTCAATTTCTTCTCTAGTTTTACTTTTTTTATCTATTTTAGGTCCTTTATAGGTTATAAATAAATTACTTTCTTTATCGGTTTTAGTTTTTCTTATTCTTAATGCTTCATCAGTTTTAGCAAAATCACAGATAGGACTGTTAAAATATATGTCCTCTTGATGTTCAGTTTTTATCTTTTCTGCTTTTAATTCGAGTATTTTTGTTCGAATTTCATTAAAACTGTTGATTTTAGCTTTTGCTTCAACTTCTATCATTTATAACAACTATCCTTTATTTTATTATTTTTTATAAAATTTTTAATCATTTCTTATTATTTTCTATTTTGTCTATTTTCACATAAAAAATTTATTTTTAAATAAGGTTTATATACTATTTAAATATAAATTTATATACAGTAAAAATTTTAGTTTAAATATTTGATGTGCTTATTTTTCAAATTATATATAAAATGTTTACTTACTTTTTTTCAAAAATATGATTTGGAGGTATATAATGACCGATGTTGATATAAAAATAGAAAACATTGTGTCTTCTGCTAGTATTGGTAAAGATATAGTACTTACTGATGTTGCTAAAAATTTACCTGGTGTCGACTTTAACCGTGAGCAATTCCCTGGTCTTGTTTTTAAATTAAAAGATCCAAAAACTGCTGCTTTGATTTTTAGCTCAGGTAAATTAGTATGTACTGGTGCTAAATCTATAGATGACTCAAAGTTAGCTATTAGAAAAACCGTGGATCTTATGAGAGAAATCGATACTGAAATCCCTCATGAATTCGAAATTAAAATTCAAAATATTGTAGCTTCTGCTAATTTAGAACTTCCGTTAAATTTAGAAGCTGTTGCTTTAGAATTAGAAAATACAGAATATGAACCGGAACAATTTCCTGGTTTAGTATATCGTCTAACTGATCCTAAAGTAGTTTTATTATTATTTGGTTCTGGTAAGGTTGTTTGTACTGGAGCAAAAACTCGTAGTGATGCTAAGCTTGGTGTAGAAAGAGCTTACGACAGACTAAAAGAGTTAGACTTAATATAATTTGGTGATATGTTTGATTAAACTTATAGTATTTGACTTAGATAATGTTATAATGAATGGAGAGGCAATAGACGAGATAGGAAAAATTGCAAATGTTAAAGATGAAATTGCTGAAATTACAGATAAAGCAATGAAAGGCGAACTCGACTTTGAAACCTCTATTAAAGAAAGAGCTAAACTTCTTGAAGGAGTTTCAGTCGATGATATTGTTGAATTAAGAAATAATATTCCTCTTACCGATGGTGCTGAAGAGACTGTTAAAACTTTAAAAGATGCTGGCTATGATGTAATTGTTATTAGTGGTAGTTTTGATATTATTGCAGACCCATTAAAAGACAAATTAGGTATTGATGAAATTTTTGTTAATTCATTAACTGAAGAAGATGGAAAATTAACTGGTGAGGTAACTGGAGACTTAGTTTCTGGTACTAAACTTCAAGTATTAAATAAATATATTGAAGATAAAGATATTGAATTAGCTGATTGTGTAGCTATTGGTGACGGAGCTAATGATATCTCTATTATTGAATCTGCTGGTTTAGGTATTGCATTTAATGGTAAACCTGCTGTTAAAGAAATCGCTGATGTTATTGTTGATGATGATAATTTAACCGCTGTTTTAGATCCAATTAAAAAAGCTGCTGATGCTGATAAAAAAGAAGAATTTGTTCTTGCAGACACTCTTGAAGGAGTCAAACAGCAAAAAATTGAAAAAGAAGAAGAAATTTCCAAAATTGCTGATGAAAGAGAACATTACAATAGAGTTGCTAAAGAACAACGTAAAATCCGTGATGAATTAAATGCTTCTTTAAAAGAAAACTTAAACAAAGCTATTGAATATAGGGACGAACGTAATAAAATCAACAAAGAAGTTGAAGCAGAGAAAAAATTACGTAACGCTGCTAATAAAGAGCTTAGAAACTTAGAATGGTCTTCAGGTAAAAAAGACAAAGTTAAAATCGAAAATGAAATCAAGAAAATTGATAGTATCATTGAAACTAGGGTTTTAGATATTAAAAAAGAAAATCAACTTGTTAAAAATGCTAATGATCTTCGTAAACAATTAATGGATATTCATGAAGATGATAAGGTAAAAGCACAAGCTGAAGAACTTAAAAAACAATCTGAAGAACATCATGCTAATGTTGTTGAACTTTCCGAGAAAGCTCAAGAAGCACATGAACAAATGTTAAACTATTTCAGAAAAACTGATGAAATTAGAGCTGCTGCTGATGAAGCACATAAAAACTTCATTGAAGCAAGAAAATCTGCTTCTGCAAAACATGAAGAATTTAAATCAGTTTTAAGTGAAATTCACGTCATTAATAAAAGATTAGGTACATCTAGACCTAAAAGACGAAAATCAAACAAAAATCAACCTGCTCCTAAGAGAAACTTAGAAGAGAAAGAGAAAGCTGAAAATATTTTTGATAAATTTAAACATGGTAAAAAGTTATCTACCGAAGAACTTTTACTTTTACAAAAATATGATATAAACTAAATTTAGTTTATTTCTTTCTTTTTCATTGATTTTTTATTGATTCATTTTTTATATCTTTTTATTATCTATTTTTATTTAATTTATAAATCTAAGGATTATTCCATCTATTTTTCTTATTTGAAGTTTTATTAATCTTTTAATCTTATTATACTAATTCTTTTATTTTTAATCATTTAAAATAAATATTTCTCAGCTGATTTTCAACTGTTTTGGAAGTTTAACTAAATTCTTTATAATTTAAAAAATTAGTAAATATAATATATTATAATATATAGAAGATTATTTTTCTAAAAACTGATTTTTTTTTAAAATGAAAAAATTTATATAATGTAATTGAATTTACTATGAATAATAATATTTTAAAATTTCAATTTTTTATTTCATGTTAGAAACTGAAAAATTTTAGTAACTAATATTATCAGATTTTATTTTTAATTTTTATTTATATCTATTGAGGGAGAAAATTTTTAGATAATGTGATAAAATGAATGAATTAATTATTTGTGAGAAGCCAAAAGCTGCGGAAAAAGTAGCTCAGGCTTTATCTTCCAAGGCAAAGAAACATAAATATAATAAAAAGGTTAGTTATTGGGAAATGGATAGGGAAGATAAACATATTGTTATAGTATCTGCTGTAGGTCATTTGTACTCATTGACTCCTAAAAACAATCGAAACAAGTATTATTTTGACTTAGACTGGGCTCCTGCATATGAAGTTAATAAATCTAGTAGATTTACAAGGGATTATGTAAACGCCATTAAGAAATTTGCAAAGGATGCAGATAGTTTTATCCATGCATGTGATTATGATATTGAAGGTACTTTAATCGGATATAACGCATTAAAATATGCATGTGGTGTTAATGATTTGGCTAAAGTTTCCCGTATGAAATTCTCAACCCTAACTAAAAAGGATGTTGTTGAGGCATATGAAAATAGGATAGAACTGGATATGCCTCAGGTAGAAAGTGGTATAGCAAGGCATGTTTTAGATTATTATTTTGGTGTTAATATCTCTAAAGCATTAATGACCTCAGTTAGAAAATCTAAATATAAATATTTAAAACTTTCAGCAGGTCGTGTTCAAACTCCAACACTTTCAATTCTTGTCAAAAGGGAAAAGGAGATTCAGAAATTTGTGCCTAAACCTTATTGGTTAATCAAGGCAGTTCTTGAAAATGATATTGTTGCAGATCATGTGGAGGGTAAAATTTTTGATCAAAAGAGAGCTGAGAATATCTATAAAAATTGTAAAGGTTCCGATGCCGATATTTCAAAGGTAAAGATTAACAAAAAAATTAGAAAACCGCCTGTTCCATTTAATCTAGGTGATTTACAATCAGAGTCCTATGCAGCATTTGGTTTTTCTCCTAAGAAAACTCAGGTCATTGCTCAAAATTTATATACTGGAGGATATACTTCTTATCCACGTACTTCATCTCAGAAATTACCTGAATCATTAAATTATAAGAATATTCTAATCCAATTATCACAGAGCTCTGAATATAAAAAACATATTGCAGATCTTCCTAAGAATCTAAAACCTCATGAAGGTAAAAAAACAGATGCAGCTCACCCTGCAATTCACCCAACAGGTGTTTTACCTGAAAAATTGGATAAAGATGAACAAAAAATTTATAATTTAATTGTATATAGGTTTATCAGTGTGTTTTCAACAGATTCTGAATTGGAAACAATGAAAGTTAATCTTAATGTGGGAAAAGAGGAATTTTCATTTAAAAGGAAACGGGTCTCAGTTCTTGGATGGTTGGCCCATTATCCATTTAAAAAAATTGAGGACGATACCTTTCCAGATCTTAAGAAAGGGGATAAGATTAAGGTTAAAGATATTAAATCAGAGGAGAAAAAAACTAAACCCCCTGCAAGATACAATGAATCCTCCCTTATTAAGGAACTTGAGAAAAGAGAGCTTGGTACTAAGGCTACAAGAGCAGATATTATTGCTAAACTTTATGATAGAAAGTATATATCCGGTAAAAAAATTGAGGTTAATCAATTAGGTGAGAATATAATCGATACTTTGGAGGAGTATTGTAAAGACATCACCTCCGAGGAGTTAACCCGTAATTTTGAAAGGGATTTAGATAAAATTAGGGAAAATAAATTATCTAAAGACGCTCTTATAAAAGATGCGCAGGAAGAGGTTTTAACTATTCTTTCAGATATTGAGAAAAATGAGAAGGATATTGGAAATAAACTTTACAGTGCATATATGAAGAGTCAGATTGTCGGTAAATGTGCCTGTGGTGGGGATTTAATTAAAAGATATTCTCCTAAAACTAAAGCTAGTTTTGTGGGATGTTCTAACTATCCTGATTGCAGAACTATCTACTCTCTTCCAAAAGGAGCTAATATTCTTAAGAGTAAATGTCCTAAATGTGGATTACCTATGATTTCCTTTGGTAAACCTCGTCAACATGCCTGTCTTGATCCTAACTGTGGTAAGGAAAATGTTAAAAAACCTAAAACCCTTGAGATTGTTGGTACCTGCCCAGAATGTGGAAATAATTTGGTTAAAAGAAATGGTAGATATGGGGAATTTGTAGGTTGTAGAGGATTTCCGAAATGTAGGTTCACATGTTCTGTAGATGAACTAGACTCTATACTGGAAAATGCGAACTCCTCAAACAATGGTTCTACAAAGAATCAGAAAATAGAATCTGATGCAAAATAGATTTCTAATTTTAATCCTTTCCCTTTTTAATTTTATTTTTTGAATCCTTCATTAATTTCCTATTTTCTATTCTAATTGGATATTATCTTATTTTATATGCTTTATTCATTTTAAATTAAATTTTATTAAGTTAAATTTTATCATTGTGTTTATTATTTCATATCGTGTTTTTTTATCATTTTTTATTGTTTAATCTAGGATAATATTTTATTTTTTTATTTTTTCCATTATCCTTTTTTTAATCCTATTTCTACTTTAAAATAAATAAATTTAAAAATATTAAAATAAATATTATAAATGTATAATATTTTAAAATATTATAATTAGGATTATTAAATTTGTTTAATTCCTTTTCTTTTAGGTAAATTTAATGTCCTTTATTTAAATGGTGATTTGATTTTTCATTGAATCTCTATTTAAATTAATTAATGTATACATAATTAAAAATTTAAAGAGATTTTTTACAATTTAAAAATTTGACAGAGGATTTTATGAATAATAAGACAAAGACTATACTTAAGTCTGTAGTAATCATTCTTATACTCTTGGCTATAGTGTTTGCTATTAGGGTTCCTGCCGGTGATATTAACGGGGTTCCTTCAGATGTTAAAGCCGAGTATGTTGATTCTTCTGGTCTTCCTTATTTCAGTGAAATGGATTCATATTATAACCTAAGGATGACTCAGGATTTAATAGATCATGGTTACTATGGAGATACTATGGTGAATAACACTCAGGTAGATAATCATAGGTATTCTCCAAATGGTATGAATACTACGTATACTCCAGGAATCGGAATTGTTACGTCATTTATGTATAACCTGGCCAATATATTTGGACATTTTGATGTTAAAACAGTTGCTTTCTGGACTGGTGCTATTATCTCTTGTTTGGCTATCATTCCTTCTTATATTATTGTGAGAAGGGTTACAAATGATTATGGTGCTATTGCAGCATCTTTAATTATAACATTGTCTCCAAACTACTTTGCACACACATTCCCTGGGTTCTTTGATACAGATATGTTTGTATTTGTATTTCCATTGTTTATTGTTCTGTTCTTTATTGAATGTATCCGGTCCAATAACAGGATTCATAAGTTGATTTATGCAATTCTTGCAGTACTATCGATTATGGCCTTTGCTAAATGTTGGGATGGTTATGTATTTTACTTAGGTATGTTGGCAATATTTGTTGTAATTTACCTAATTGCTAATTTATACTTTAGTCTAACAGATCCCGAAAATAAGGCATCAAATGGTACTAAGATAAAAGATTTCTTCCATCAGAAAGAGGTTTTATCTGTAATTGGTCTTGTAGTATTACTTGTCATTGGTTTGTTAATAGTTGACGGTGCAGGTGTTCTTGGAATTGTTAATAATGTACTTAGTGGATTTGCATTACAAGCCTCCTCTACCAGTACAGGATTCCCTAACGTAATGGTATCTGTTGCAGAGCTTCAAGTTCCTGCTTTATCTACAGGGGGAGTACTTGGTTTATTCTTAGCAAGTACTGGCTCCGTTGTAAGTGGTGTTGGTGGAATTATCTGTTTCATTGCAGCTTTAGTTGTATTATACACTTATATTACTAGATTTGCAAAACTTAGAAGAACTTCTAATAAAACAACTGCTACTGGTAAACTACCTAAAAACTTAAGACAATCCGCATCTGTAAGATCTGAGAAAAGAAGATTTGAATTCTCTCTTAAAGAAATTGGAGATTTCGGTTCCCGTGATGAACTTATTCAATCAAGAAAGGAAACATTGCTATACTTAACTTTATTCCTTGTTTGGGCCATTTCTGCATGTGCTGCTGTAACTCAAGGTTCAAGGTTTATTACCTTATTAATCTTACCATTCGGTTTACTTACAGGTATCTTTGTAGGTTATGCTGCTGACTATATCAAGTCCAAAAGGATTGATGACAAAAAACTTGCAGCAACAATTGTAATTGCAATCTTGCTTGCTAGTTATCCGGTTATGGCTCAAGTTGATAGGACATTTGGTATAGCTTTATTAATTATACTTTTAATATTGACTGTAATCTTATTCGATGTTAAAAAACCATTGGTTTATAAGGATATACCTTACAAGAAATATTTAGCAATTTTCTGTATATTCCTAGCTATTGTTGCTCCAACTGTAACCTGTGCTTATGCAACATCTAACAGTGTTGTACCAGGTACAAATGATGAGATGTGGGATTCAATGAATTGGATTCAACAAAATGAACCTAATAACACTGTAATTGCATCTTGGTGGGATTTCGGTTATTTATTTGAAATTGCTGCCAACAGACAAACCATGTTTGATGGAGGTATGCAAGGTACAGATGGTAGAGCATACTGGATGGGTGAAGCTATGACTACGGATAATCTAGAACTATCTGCAGGTATTTTCAGAATGCTCGGTACATCTGGTTATGAACCGGTATACAATGTGTTAGAAAAGTATACCCATTCAGATAATGGAACTACAGTAGAGATTGTAAATAAGATTTTGCCACAGAAAAAATCTGATGCTAAGAATACCTTAACAAATCAATATCATGTATCTAGTAGTGATGCAGATAAGGTATTAAGTTACACTCACCCAGATAATCCTAGACCAGTAATATTTGTTGCAAGTTCAGATATGCTTCAAAAAGCAGGTTGGTGGACCTATTTCGGTAGTTGGAAATTCGAAGGTAGTGAAACAGAACAATATCAATATTATCCAGCTAAGAATCAAACTACTATCCTACCAGGTCACTCCGGTAAGATTGATATGCTTGATGAAAATGGAATTAATGTAAGTGTAGTTGTAAACAGAGGTAATCAAAATAATACTACCACTGCTTATGTGGAAACTAGATTTGCAAACAATAATTCTGTTGCTGAGATAAATGGTACAGATTACAATCCGTTAAAAGCAAGTAATATTTTAGTTGTTGAAGATAATTATCTTGTTAAAAACCAGACTATTAGTAATGCAAGTGATGGTAACTACACATTATACTTACTTGGATCTAATAATACATATATGGCCGTATTGATGAGTAATGAGCTGGTAGATTCAATGTTTACTAGACTGTATCTCTTAGGTGGTAATGGACAGGATATCTTTACACAGGTACATATGGCAAATGGTGTGTCCTTGTGGAGGGTTAACTTTAATAACACTGTTGCAGGTGGAGGTTCAGGTTCTTCATCCAGTAATAATACAACAGGATAAAGTTTAAACTTGTTTAAATCAGTTAAGATTTAATCTTAACTTTTTCTTTTTTTATTATTTTTTTAAACTGATAAGCTATTTTTCATGTAACTACTTATTTTAAAACTAATATTTTTTAAATTTAAAAAAATTCAAGCTATTTATTTGGTTATCTATTAGTTATAGGTGTTTTTTTTAAATCTAAAAAGTTTTAACTGTTTGTTTGATTATCTATTATTTATAAGAATCTATTTTTTAAAATCTCGGATATTTCTCATTTAATTTTTTTATTAAAAAAATAAAATATTTATCCAATATTAATAAAAAACATATTCTATTTATTTAAAAACCGTATTCTAATTAGTTTTATCAATCTTATAATCTCTAAATTATTTTTAAAATATTATTTTTTCTAATTGATTTATTAAATAATCTTAAGTTTTATATATTTCTTAAAAGAAAAATTATTATTATTATTTTTATAAAACATTAAAAAATTAAGATTATTTATTTTAAAAATTTTTACTATAATTATTTTTATTCTGGTGAATTTATGAGTGATGATATAGAGCAGAAAATTAAGGATATTGAGGATGAAATCCATAAAACTCAGTATAATAAAGCTACTTCTCACCATATTGGTAAATTAAAAGCTAAAATAGCAAGACTTAAAGAAGAACAAGAAAAAAGGAGTAGTTCTGGAAGTAAAGGTCAGGGGTTTTATGTTAAAAAATCTGGTGATGCTACTGCTGTACTTGTAGGTTTTCCATCTGTAGGTAAATCAACATTACTTAATGAATTAACTAATGCTGAAAGTAAGGTTGGAGCTTATCAATTTACAACATTGGATATTATTCCGGGAATCATGGAATATAATAATGCACAAATCCAAATTTTCGATGTTCCGGGAATTATTACTGGTGCATCTGGTGGAAAAGGTAGAGGTAAAGAAATTTTAGCTGTGGCTAGAGATGCGGATTTAATCATCGTTGTATTGGATGTTTTGAATCCTCAACATTATCAAGTTATTTTAAAAGAACTTCATGATATTGGTGTAAGGCCTAATCAGACAAAACCTGATGTAAGGGTTAAGAAAACTGGAAGAGGTGGAGTTAAAGTATCTTCAACTATTCCGTTATCAAAATTAGATGAGGTTACTATCAGATCTGTATTAAATGAGTATGGTATCCATAATGCCAGTGTTT
>JBJEIL010000085.1:0-1995 GCA_051876995.1 Methanobrevibacter sp.
ATTTCTTTATTCTGTTTTTGGAATTCCTTCTCTTTTTCTATGTCATTATAATGGGATAGTAATTGGTGGTTAGATTTGTTTACTTGGTTTATTAATATCATTGCACTATCCGGTATAACTGCCACTTTCACATTATCACAATCATTAACATTTTAATCCTATTTTTTTAAAGTTTAATTAAAAAACTTTAAACATTTGAAATAATATATATAATTAATTGTATATTAAATTAATAAACTGAAAATTTATAAAATTTTTATTAATTTTACTTTAATTTAAATTAGGTTCTATTTTTAATAATGATAAATGAAATTTAGGATTTATTTAATTAACTTTATTCGAGATGTTTATTTATGAAAGTTCATGTTTTAAGATTAGATCATAGGATAGGTAGAGATACACGTATAACTACTCATGTTTGTTTAACGGCCCGTGCTTTTGGTGCTGATAAGGTTTGGTTAAGTGGTGAGGAAGACACCCACTTAATGGATACTGTTATGGATATTGTAGATCGTTGGGGTGGAAATTTCCATGTGGAATATGTTAAAAACTATTTAAGCCTTATTAAGCATTGGCAAAGTGTAGGCGGTAGAATAGTTCACCTCACTATGTATGGGGAACAAGCAAACGAAATTATAGATGAAGTTAAAGAATGTGGCAGGGATATTCTAATTATTGTTGGAGGAAGTAAAGTACCTTCTAAAGTATATAAAAATGCTACATGGAATGTTTCCGTAACAAATCAGCCACATTCCGAAGTTGCTGCACTTGCAGTATTCCAACATCTTTTAATGGATGGAAAGGAATTCAATCTGGACTTTGAGGATCCTGTTTTTGAAATCGTTCCAACATTACATGGTAAGAATGTTAATATTCATGATGAGAATAAACATTATTAATATTCTCACTTATCTATTTTTTTTAATTACTTTAAGTTTTATTTGGTATTCCAGCTTTTTGGTTTTTATAAAAGTTTTAAACTAGTTTTTTTTAATTATTATGTAAGTATCATATTTTTTTTTTTTACTTGTCTAAGATTTTAAATTGTTTTTAACTATTATAAGTATGTCTAAAAACTAATTATTTTTTAAAACTATTTAATAAGGTTGCAATTATAAAATCAATTCATATACTTATTTAATCGTTTGATTGCACCTAGTTTCTCATTATCATCTAGTTTTGACTGGTAAAGTGCATCCTTCATTGTTTCAATGGAATGATCATAAGTTTCCCTATCAACAGGATATGGGAAACCGTCTTTACCCCCATGTGCAAAGCTGTATTTTACAGGATCCCTCCAGCTTGCCTTTTCACCATAAATAATATCGCTGATTAATGCCAATGCCCTTATTTTCTTAGGGCCTATTCCCTTAAGCATAATTAGCTCCTCATATTTTTCAGGTTGAATTTCATATGCCTTCTTAAGAACCTCGAATTCTTTATCTGATAAATCCATCTCTAGAACCGGGTGATGTTGGGGCATTGTAAATTCTTCCTGGTTATTGAAGTTACTAAAGTCTGCAGGACTGTTATCAAAGAAATCCATTAAAGATGTTTGTTCGGGGTCTTTAGGTCTAAAGTATTTACGAAGGTGATCAGGATTATCATTAATCAAATCAACACTAATCTTCTGCACTTCCCTACTTTCCTTAGATGCCATATTCAAGGTACTTTTTCTTTTTTTATCACAGCTTATTCCTGTGTGGGGATCTTCTAGGAAACTGTCAAACTCATCACTCATCCAATGATAGCGACGGGCATATTTTTTATCAAGATTCATTCCCTGTTGAACAACAGCCCAGTCTCCCTTTTCTGTTAGGAAGAAATTATGTTGGTATAATGTGTAACTGTCCTGGATACATGCATTATCGATCTTTGCAGATAACTTTGAGCTTTTTACAAGATTGTCTATATTTTTGTCTGAAAGATTAAAGTATTCTCCCTTGCTTTCTAATTGCCTTGGGGTTTTTCTGGAATTTTTCCCTTTACCACCTA
>JBJEIL010000086.1:0-8492 GCA_051876995.1 Methanobrevibacter sp.
ATAGTTTTTTACTAATTTCTCTTAATTTCCATAAAAAATTAAAAGTAAATGGAAATTTTATATTTATATTGCTTTTGAATCTGTTAATTAAAAGTTCATGTCTATAAACGTTTTTGAATCTCCTCTTTCACTATTTTATTTACAGTACTTCCATCTGCTTTACCTTTTAATTGTTTCATACTCATACCCATTAAAGGTCCCATTGCACCCATCTGACGTTCTTTAATCATTGAATCGTTCTTATCGGCAATTTCTTCAATGATTGCTTTAACATCATCTAAACTTAGTAGGCTTAAATTATTTTCCTCTGCAACAACCTGGGCACTTTTGTCCGGATTCTTACACATGGATTCAATTAATTTTTTAATTGCATCTTTAGAGATCTTATTAGCTTCAAGTAATTTAAATACTTCAATTAATTTATCCTCGGTAATGGAAACTACATCGGTACCTTCCCTTCTAATATCCCTTAAATCATAACTTAATGTAGATGCAACTACTGTAGGATCTACCTCCACCTCTTTTAGGATATTCTCAAATTCATCACCAAGGGTTCTCCTTACAATTTGGCTTGCAAGATCCTCGCTTAAATTATATTCTTTGATGATTCTTTCCTTTTTAACATCAGGAAGTTCAGGAAGATTGTTTTTAATAGGTTCTATAATGTCATCTGTAATCTTAAATAATGGTATATCGGTTTCCAGATACATCCTGTTTGCTGTTGCAAGTGGTCTCATATATTCAGTATTACCATCATCTAATGATTTACGTGTTTCTTCAACAACACCTTCAAATGCAAGTTTGGCTCTTCTGATAACTTCCTCAAGAGCTGATTCTGCAATATCTGGATTGTGTGCTACTATAATTATTGCATCTTCCGTTTTTGCATCTAAGAATTCTCTTAGTTTATCTACCTCTTCCTGGGTAATACCATATGCAGGTAGTTCATCAGTATGGAAAAGGCCACTTACGCCACGCTTTTTAGCATAACTTGAAAGTTCTGTACCAAATCTTCTACCTTCTTGAACTTCAACGCCTATAAGTCCGTCAAATCCTTTAAGTATAATTCCTTTAATGGACTTTGCTGATTTTAATATTTTACTTTCAGTATCCTTAAATACCTCATCTAAGTCATATATTGTTTCATCAACTTCAGCATGACGTTTTTCAAGTTCTTCTTTAATTTCAATAAGTTTTAATTGTCTTTCAACTTCTCTTTCAACTATTAAAGGCATTAATTCAAGATTTTGAACACCTTTAATCTCAACTCTTGCACCCTTTGAAATTGAAACATTTAAATCCTGTCTAATTGTTCCGAGTCCTCTTTTTACGTTTGTACTACGTAGAACCTGACCAATCATATATGCAACTTCTTCAACCTGTTTAGGATGATGCATGGAAGGATCTGTTGTAATTTCTACAAGAGGTATTCCAAGTCTATCTAGTCTAAATTCAGTAAATTCACTATTGGTATCCACTCTTCTTGCAGCGTCTTCCTCAAGACCTATTGTTTCTATCTTGACCCTACCATATGGGGTATCCAAATATCCGTCAGTTGCAAGAAGTCCTGTTCTCTGGAATCCACTTGTATTACTTCCGTCGATAACCTGTTTTCTCATGGTATGGAATTCATCTACAATATGCATGTTTAGAAGTGTGGATATTGTAATTGCAAGTTCTAATGCTTCTTGATTTAATGCATGAGGTGGTTCATCATCACATTCTACAAGACAGGTATGTTTATTAAATGACTCATAGTTAAAGTTTAAATTTCTCATTGATTCTTGAAGTGCAGCTCTATCCATTTGACCTAATTCACTTTGAGTAGGTCTTAAATTTCTTCTAATTGTTAAATCCACATCATCATCAATAAGTTCAGTAGGACATGAACAGAATAATTTTGATTTTGTATTTAATTGTTGATGTATTTCAAGTCCCATTTTAAGGCCTAAATCTTTCCAATCATATTTTTCGCTCATTGTCTCACCTAATTTAAAAAGTATTTTGCTGAGGTTCTATCTGTAATTTCACCAGCAATATTAGTTTCCATAATTTTTCTAACTTCATCTATATCCTCAGTTTGTCCTAAAGCACAGCATAGTTTAACATATCCTACCTCAGGAGTCATATCTTCACCAGATATAAGATGTGCATCAATAAGTTTACGTCCTGTACTGTAGACATTCATATTTACTCTTCCATAAATACACTGTGATGTCATAACGCAAGGAATGCCCTCATCAGCCGCTCTTTCAAGTGATGGAACCATATATTCAGGTACATGTCCAAGACCAGTTCCCTCAATTAAAAGACCTTTATATCCCTTATCAATGTGATAATCGATAAGTTCCTGGGAAATTCCAGGATAACTTTTAATAAGACCAACTTTATCCTCAATATTGTCCTGAACTTTTAATTCTTTTTCATTCCTTTTAACGTATGGTCTTGTGGTTTCTTTTATTTCACCATCCTTTAGATATGCAATAGGTTCTGAGTCAATACTTCTAAATGTGTCCCTTCTGGAAGTATGCATCTTTCTTACTTTCACACCACTATGTAATGCACATACATCATCATTTAATGAATCATGCATACAGACACTTACCTCTGCAATATCAGATTTTGCAGCTCCAATGGAATTGATTAAATTTAAGTGTGTATCTGTAGAAGGTCTGTCGGAACTTCTTTGAGCACCTGTTACAACGATAGGTACAGGTGTTTCAAGTAGGAAACTAAGTGCTGCAGATGTATAATGCATTGTATCTGTACCATGAGCTACAATAACACCTTCTGAACCAGATGAAATATCATTTGCAATGTTTTTAGCAGCTTCTAACCAATATTTTGGTTCCATGTTCTCACTTAAAATGTTATATAAAGCTTTAACATCATAGTTTGCAAGGCCTATGATTTCAGGATTCGCCCTAAGTAAATCTCCAGCTGTAAATGCAGGATGAACTGCACCAGTACTGTAATCAATGATTGAGGATATTGTACCGCCGGTAGATATAATGGATATATTCATCTTTTCAGGATCTTTGGTTAATTCTGTCTCATCGTAACCAATTTTTGGTTTATCCTTATGTTCAATTAGTTCAATTGAAGCATCGGTAATTTCAATACCCACATTATATCCACTGTCTAACTTTATAACAATATAGTTGTCTTCAGCATCTTCAGATCTATCTAATAATATACCTGTATAGGAGGTTCCCTCTTTTGAAACTTTCACCAAATCTCCTATGGTTATATTTGCATTAGATAAAAAATTTTTTGAATTTTCTTTATAAGCCATTTAATCACTTTAAATATTTGTTTTCTATAAGTATGGTTAATTTAAAATTTTTAAAATAATAATTAAAATTGAAAAATTAAAGATATTTAATTTTAAATCGATTTTAGGTTTAAATCTGTTTTTGTTTATTCTTTTGCTCCTCGGCATATTTTTTTAAGTCTGCCTCACGAATAACCTTTCTTATGATTTTTCCATTAGATGTTTTAGGTATTTCATCTACAAAATTAATCATACGGGGATATTTATAGGGAGCGGTAACCTTCTTAACATGATTTTGAATATCTTTTTTTAATTCCTCACTAGGTTTGTAACCTTTTGCAAGAACAATTGTAGCTTTTACAACTTGACCTCTTATTTCATGAGGATAGGCAGTAATTGCACATTCAACTACAGCGGGGTGTGAAATTACAGCACTTTCTACTTCATAAGGTCCTATACGATAACCTGAACTTTTAATCACATCATCGTTTCTACCAACAAAGTGGTAATATCCATCCTCATCCTTCCATGCCTTATCTCCACAATGGTAATGGCCGTCATATCTGGTTTCATGGTTACGTTTAGGATCATTATTATACTCGTCAAATAAACCAGTATTATCTGCACTTAAGTCGAAACATATTTCTCCCTCTTCACCATAGTCAACAGGTTTGCCCTCCTCATTTAAAAGGTCAATCTTGAACACTGGGTTTGGTTTACCAACAGAACCTAATTTTGGCTTTAGCCATTTGAAAGTGCCAATACTGATAACGGTTTCTGTCTGTCCAAACGCTTCCTTAATTTCAAGACCAGTTAGTTCTTTAAATCTGTTAAATACCTCTGGAGGTAAGGATTCTCCAGCTGTTGAAACATGTTTGAGATTGGAGAAGTCTATTTTTGATAAGTCTTCCTTAATGAGGAATCTAAAAATTGTTGGAGGTGCGCAGAATGTGTCGACATGATGTTCGGTAATCTTCTTGATTAAATCATATGCGTTGAATCTTACATAATCATAGATGAAAACGGCGGAACCGCAGATCCATTGTCCATATAGATTACCCCATACAGCTTTGATCCATCCGGTGTCAGCTGCAGTATGGTGAAGTCCATCTTCTACAACCTCATGCCAATATTGTGCAGTAACAATGTCTCCAATTGGATATTTCCCATTATGTTTAACCATTTTAGGTTCTCCGCTTGTTCCTGATGAAAAATACATTACAAGGGGATCATGAATATTTGTAGCCTGACTTCCGGTAGGTCTTTTAAAGGTATCATATTGCTTATCCATCTCTTCATGAAGATTATACCAGCCATCAAACTTTTCATCACTGACTGTAATTTTTATGGTATCCATTTCAAGCTCATCAACAGCCTTATTATAATCTCTAATAAGGTTATCTTCATCAATAGTGATGATAGCTTTCATATGTGCTTTTTTAAGACGGTATTTAATATCATGAAGTTTTAACATATGTGTTGCAGATATTGCAATTGCACCTATTTTATGAAGTGCAACCATTGTATACCACCATTCATACCTGTTTTTTAAGGTAAGGATTACACAGTCTCCTTTTTTAATTCCTAATTTTTTTAAGAAATTAGCAACCTTGTTTGATTCCTCTTTAATGTCTTTGAATGTGAAGATTTTATCTTCATTATCGTCACACCAAACAAGTGCTCTTTTGTCAGGATCTATTTCAGCATATTTGTCAACAATGTCAAAACCAAAGTTAAAATCTTCCGGTATTTTGAATTGAAAATTTTCCGCAAAATCTTCATATGAGTCAAAATCTACTCTATTTACATATTCACTTATTAACGATGTCATTATATTACCACAAAAAATTATAAAAAATAATAAATTTACATTAACACAACTAAAAATTTAGCTTCTTCATTATTTAAAGCAACCATTGCATGGTCATTGGTTGAATCAAAGAATACACAATCTCCTTCATTTAAAACAATTTCATTATTTTTGATATAAAGTTTCATTTGTCCTTTTAGGATATAGTTAAATTCCTGACCTGGATGGTTATTAAAGGAAGGACTTACATCCTCTTTAGGATCTACTGTTACAATGTACATTTCTGCTTTCTTATTGATGAAACGTTTACATAAGTTTTCATATTTGTATTCTTTTCTTCGTTCAACGGACACACCTTCACCAGCACGTGTAACATCAAATATTGACATTCTACTCTCTTCACCAGTTAAAAGCAATCCCATATCCACCTGAAAAATACGGGAGATTTCATATACAACGCTTGCAGGAATATCGATTTGGCCACTTTCATATTTTTCATAAAGTTCTTTATCAAGATTTAATTTTTCAGATAATTCTTCAGTACTAACATCTGAAAGTTCTCTAAGCTCTTTAATTCTATTTCCAATATCAATATTGTATTCATTCATATTTATAACCTCGATATTTCTTAAAATTAGTTTAAAAAAATTATAATTGCATTAAAATTTTATTATCTTCAAAAAATTAAAACAGTAATTCCATGGGAATTTTAATTTAATATATAAATTATTATAATATAATATTATTATAATATATCTTATAAAGATATTTAATTTAAAAAAATATTATCTAAAATGAGTTTACCAAAACATTAACTTTATAAATCATAAAATTATATTCTTTAATCAATGTTTATATTCAACTTTATGAATATAATAAAATTTAATAAAAGAATTTAAATAAAGTATTGTATTAGTTTAAAATAAGGTTATTTCATGGTATTTACTAAACTATTAAGTAGATACTTAATTAAATTAATAATGTTTATTAATTTTATAGATTTTGAGTTAGTGAAATAAAAGTTATTTTAAAATAGATTTTTAATAATAATATTTTATTAGATTGTTAAGTGGTAGAATTTAAATTGGAATAGTTTATTTCAGAATATTTATTAATTTTATAAAATCATTTGAAGGTGATATTATGGCAAACAATGAGATTTCAAATGTAGTTTTATTTAAAAGAGGCGACGGTGACAAATTTGAATTTGATGATAAGTTTGTACGCTTAAAAGCTTTAGATGAGGATATGTTTGTTTTTACTGTAAATGCACCACAGGAAATTGTAGGTAAATCTATGATTTTCTTTGAAGGATTAAAAATGTTTGAACCTGTAAAGGTAGATATTGGTGGAACTGGTGATATTCCATGTTACTTTAAAGGTGTTTCTCCAATTGTAAATAAAGGTTCAAATGGTTTAGGTAACAATGCATTCTTTACAATAACCTTACAAGAACTTAAAAATCCACCTAAATTTGAAGAGGAACATGAATGTGTGAATTGTGGTTTCCATAATTTTACAGCTTAATTTTACACATTCTTTTTGTTTTTTTTTAGAGGTTTTCAAAAGATTATTTCAAATATAATCTTGATTTTTCATATTTTAGAATCATGTAATCTATTTTTTACATTTTTTGCTTTATTTTTTTTTATTTTTATTAAAAATAAAGGTTTTTTTAATTTTTTATTCGTAAAGATTATTTTTTAATAGAATTTATCCAGATTTTTTTAACAAAAAGCTAGTTTACTAATAAATAAATTAACTATTGCTTATTTTAAATCAATATATTTATATTGAATAAAAATTAATATAATAATATTATATTTGAAAATTTATTGTTTTTAATTTTCAAGATTTATTTTTTATTTTTATAAATTTTTATATGTGGATTTCGATGGAAGGAAAGAATATAGTTGTGACTGGAGGTTTAGGTTTTATTGGTTCCCATATTGTTGATGAATTGGTAGAAAATAACAAGGTTACAGTAATCGATAATTTCTCATCAGGTAGAATTGATAATATTAAATATCCAAATCATGAAAATCTTAAAATCATTAATGGAGACTTAAATGATCTTGATTTGGATACTATTTTAGAAGGTACTGATTATGTGTTTCATTTAGCTGCACTTGCAAGTGTACCTGAAAGCGTTGAAAAACCTTTATTTTCTAATGAAAATAATTTGGATGGAAGTTTAAAATTATTTATTGCAGCTAAAAACAACAATATTAAAAAAGTAGTCTTCTCTTCATCAGCAGCAATATATGGGGAGAATCCAAATATTCCGCTTAAGGAAACTGAACCATATATGCCGGAATCACCATATGCAGTACAAAAAGCAGGTTCTGAATTGTATCTTAAGGCTTTTAATGAAAGTTATGGCTTGAATTATGTTTCATTAAGATATTTCAATGTTTTCGGACCTAAACAAAACATCCACTCTTCCTATGCTGCAGTAATTCCTAATTTTATTTATAGTTTGTTAAATGGTAGACAGCCTACTATATTTGGTGACGGTGAACAAACAAGGGATTTTATTTATGTAAAGGATATTGTAAGAGCTAATATTCTTGCATGTGAATCCAATTATAATGGTATAGTAAATATTGCAAGCGGTAAAGGTCTTTCAATTAACCAGCTATATGATATTATCACCGAGGTATTGGGCAGTGACATAAAGCCTATCTATGAAGACGAACGTATTGGTGATATTAAACATTCTATTGCAGATATATCTAACCAGAAGAATATTGGTTTTACCGTTGATTCAAATAACTTTAAAAATCAACTTAAAGAAACTATTAGATGGTTTATGGATAATCCTCAATAGTGTTATCTGATTATTTTAATAGGTTTTCTTGTCTATTCCTTTAAATCATGCTTTTTTTTACTTTTAATATTCTAGATGTTTTTAAGATTATTGTATATATCAATAAATTGAACATTATAAAAAAGTGTATATTAAAATTTCCTTTTATTATATTCAAACTAATTAATATATTTAAAGTTAATCCTTATTTTTATCTTATTTGTTTATTTGAGTTTTAATTTTTGAAAGATTTGTCTAAAACTGATTTTATTGATTTTATTTTTTAAAAATACAATTTTAAGATATAATTTTTTATACATAAAATTTATATATTATTTAATCGGATAATTAATACTATGATATATCTAATTAGTGAAACCTCATTATTGTTAAATTATATAATTACAATAATAGTTTCTATTGCAGTGGCTTTACTTTTAGGAATGCCATTTCTTCCAGAAAAACCTAGAAGGTTTTCATGGACTAAACGTGCTGTTTTTCCTACAGCTATTATGGCTATGGGTATTTTCGCATTCTGTTTTTCAATTAACTTATATTGGTTATATGATGGAAAATTACTTGCGATAATTATAGGTGTT
>JBJEIL010000087.1:0-8440 GCA_051876995.1 Methanobrevibacter sp.
CACCTATAAATTTAGTAGCGGATTCTACTACAATATCTGCACCATGTTCAATTGGTTTAACCATTGTAATAGCTGAAGTATTATCAACAATTAGTGGTATGCCATGGGAATGTGCAATTTCTGCTAATTTATCAAAATCAGGAACATCTAATTTAGGATTTCCAATTGATTCACAGTAAATAGCTTTAGTTTTATCGTTTATTGCAGCTTCATATTCTTCAAGATTTTGAGAATCTACAAAATTGACTTTAATACCCATTTTCGCTAGTGTTTTTTTAAAGAGTATAAATGTTCCGCCATATAGATTGTCTGCGGATACTATCTCATCCCCACATTTTGCAATATTAAAAATTGATAAAAATATTGCTGATAAACCTGAAGATTGAGATAATGCACCTACTCCTCCTTCAATTGCATTAACACGCTCTTCAAATGCAGAATTTGTAGGATTTGATAATCTTGTATAAATATGTCCCTCTTCTTTAAGAGCAAATAATTTAGCAGCATATTCTGTACTTTCAAACATATATGAAGTAGTTTGATAAATAGGTAATGCTCTTGAACCAGTTGCAGGATCTGCCTCTTCCTGACCTGCATGAACTTCTAATGTACGTTCACCATATTTTTTATTTTTATCCAATTTATCACCTTAATATAATTAATACATTAATGATTTATTATAATAATATTATATAAATTTAAATCATTTCTAATTTTCAAATATTAATTAGATAATTTCACTGTATTTTTATTAAGAGTAAATTTAATTAATTTATTCATAGATTTAAATATAACAATAAAATCTATAAAAAAATCACTATTTCTTTTATAATCCTTTAAACTTGGTTTATTAAAGTTTATTTTACTCTTATAATGAGACAATTATGTAAATATGTATCCTTTTTTTGAAAATTATTGTTATTTCTTAAAAATATTTTATAAAATCATTTAAATTTAAATATGATAATTAACATAATATTTCTAATATGTTAATTAATATAAGTGGGAGAGTAATTAAATACATATTTTAAACATGATTTTTCATGGTTTAATTAAATGAATAAAACTTATTTTTTCTTTAATAAGGTATTAGAATAAATATAATTCTTAAATCCTAATTATTAAAAGAAATAGCTTATATATCAATTTTTTAATTAATTATTTTATAAAAAACTCTTGAATTTGATAGCATGTGTGGAATTGTAGGATTAATTGGTAATTTTAGGGGAAACGATTTAATTTCAATGATGAAAACTATTGAAAGAAGAGGTTTAGATGCACATGGAGTGTATTTAGAAAATGATGAACATACTGTTTTTAATGATAACATTGATTTAGATTCTTTTAGCGATAATAGTTCATATGATATAGGTTTTGGACATAATTTATTATCAATTACTAATTTTTATAAGGAGGATAATACTCTTAATTTACAACCTAAAAGAAGAGACGATCTTGTCTTGTCTTTTAATGGTGAAATCTATAATTATAAGGAAGTTTTAGATTTTTTAAAATCTAATTTATACAACGATGAGCCACCTAAAAGTGATAGTGAACTGTTAATTATTCTACTTGATTATTATTATAAAAAAGATCATAATCTGTTAAATGCCGTAACTCGTACTAATATGATTATAGATGGGGATTATGTTTACTCTGTTTATGATGGTGAAAATCTTGCAGTTGCAAGGGATAAAGTAGGGGTTAAACCAATTTATTATGGGCAACATAATGAGCTTAAGGGATATGCCTCTGAGAGAAAAGCATTGTGGAAAATAGGAATTGAAGATATAAACTGTTTAAAACCGGGATATATTTTATATAATTTTGAGGAAATTCCACCAAAATACTTCCTATATAATTATGAATCTCATAAGAATCATAAATATGAAACTTATAAAAAAGAATTAGATAATTTAATTACAAAATCTATTAAAGATAGAATTGCAAATATTGATGATATTGCCGTAATCTTTTCAGGCGGTGTAGATAGCACATTACTTGTATATTATATTTATGAAAATCTGGAGGAAGGTCAGAGTTTAAGTTTATATTCTGTTGGTAATGAAGATTCACAGGATTTAAAATATTCCAGAATGTTAGCTAAAAGATTAGATTTACCTCTTAGAGAAGCAATTGTCAATGAGGAACTTGTTAGAGATTGTCTAGATGATGCTTTACTTGCAATTGAAGAGCCTAATATGATGAAGCTTGGTGTTGGAATGACTATGTATATTGCATGTAAAATGATACATGAAGATGGAATTAAAGTTGCAATATCTGGTCAAGGTGCTGATGAGTTATTTGCAGGCTATAAGCGATATTTAAATACCTATAATGAAGGTTATGTTGATGATGACGGTTTGATTTATAAACGTTTTAGAGCCGTAGAACATGAACTAAGACATGATGTTTCTAAAATCCATAGTGTTAACTTAGAACGTGATGATGCTGCAGCAATGGCTAATACTGTAGAGCTTAGAGTACCCTATTTGTCAGAGAAACTTGTTAAATGGACATTGGATATACCGGCTAAATATAAGATATCCGGTGGAGATGACAATGTTCGAAAGAACATATTAAGGGATTTGGCTATTGATAAAGGCATACCCGAATTTATTGCTTATAGAAATAAAAAAGCAGCACAATATGGTTCTGGAATTGATAAAATCTTAAGAAAAAAAATATTTAAAAACCAGAATATTAATAAGTACTTTAATAATCTAAAGGAAAATATCTAATCAAACCATTTTTTTTAACTTTTTTATTACCTTTTAAAATATTTTTTTTATTATCTTTTTTTATTTAATTTTGTATTAAAATCTATAAGTTTATTAATATAAAAATATAAACAGTAATACATAATATATAATTTATTTATAATTATAATTTTTTTATTTAATTATTAAAGGAGACTAATAATGGAAATTAAAGAAGATGCAGAAAAAATTCTTAATGAATTTTCAAAAACCTTAGATAGTATTCCTGATTTAGAAGAAACATATTATATTACAGACAACTTAAATCTTACTCGTAAAGATGAAGCTGTTAAAAAAGATCCAAGTAAAATCTTAAGGAATGCTAAAATTGATAAAAAAGGCGGTTTAGTAGTTAAAAAAGCAAAATGGACACAATAAAGGCGATAGTATGAAAATGGATTTAGTACTTGAACTATCAGATACTCCTGGACAATTAGTCACCTCACTTAAACCATTTAAAGATTTAGGTGCTAATCTTGTTACTGTTATTCATGATAGAACTTTTAAACAAGAAAATGGTAAGATACCAGTTCAGATAACAGTAGAAGGGGAAAGAGAAAATCTTGAAAAGCTTATTGAAAAATTAGAATCTGAAGGAATAACCATTCTTAAAGTAGATAGTACAATTTTAAAAGTAAAATATAGTACTATACTTATAGGACACATTATTGATACAGATGCTAGAGATACGGTAGATAAATTAAATGAATTGGAAAATGTTACTGTAACAGCTTTAGATATTGAATTTAATAATGAAGAAAAATCATCTGCATTAATAACTGTTGAAATGGCTTTAGGATTAAAACAAAAAGTACTAAATAGAATTAACGAAATTGCTGCATCCAAAGACCTTTTAGTTATTAATGAAGTATAATAATGAGGGTATTTTATGAAAGAGTTGAAATTATGTATAATGGGATTTGGTGCTGTTGGTCAGGGAGTAGCAAAAGTCGTCTCATTAAAGAAGGAAACAATCAAAGATATTTATAATGTAAATTTAAAAATTGTATCAGTTGCTGATTCATCAAGTTCAGCTATCTGTGAAGACGGATTAAATGAGGATGAATTAGTCAAGGTTAAAAATGAAACAGGAAAATTAAGTGATTATCCTGAATATGGTAGTAATATTTTTGGCCTAGATGTATTGGATGCATGTGACTATGATGTACTTATGGAAGCAACTCCTACAAACATTAAAGATGGTGAACCTGCAAGATCATTAACTTTAAAAGCATTTGGTGATGGTAAAGATGTGGTAACATCCAATAAGGGACATCTTGCTTTAAACTATCGGGAATTATTAGATGCAGCTAATGAAAATGATTGTATATTTAAGTTTGAGGCTAGTGTCGGTGGAACAATGCCTATTATTAACTTAGCTCAAGAAACTTTACCTGCAAATAAAATTGAATCAATTATTGGTATTTTAAATGGTACTACTAATTATATTCTTTCAAGAATGACCTCAGAGGGTACTTCATATGAAGATACTTTAAAAGAATCACAGGAATTGGGAATTGCTGAAACTAACCCTACACAGGATGTGGAAGGTATTGATGCTGCTTGTAAAACTGTTATTCTTGCAAATTCTGTACTTGGAATTCCTGCAAAATATGGGGATGTTAAGGTTAAAGGTATTTCAGATATAACATCTGAGGCTATTTCACTCGCAGATAAACAGGGATATTTGATTAAGCTTATTGCTGAAGTATCCCCTAATAATCTTGAAGTTTCTCCAAGGCTTGTTAAGAAAGGTAGTCCCTATGATATCAATGGAACATTAAATATGGCTACTCTTAAAACAGATTTATCTGGAGAGGTTACTGTAATGGGTATTGGTGCAGGTTCTGTAGAAACTGCATCAGCAATGATGACTGATTTAATTCATGTTATAAGAATAAGAAACAATTAAATATTCTTATAACCTATTTTAATCTACTTTTTTTATATTAAGGAGACAACTTTTATGAAATATGTTGTAATTATTGGAGACGGTATGTGTGATTACCCTATTGATGAATTAGGTGGTAAAACTCCTTTAGAATATGCCAATATTCCAAACATGGATAGAATAGCTAATGAAGGAAAATGTGGTCTTACTAATAATGTACTTGACCAGTATCAACCTGGTTCTGATGTAGCTAATATGAGCATATTCGGTTTTAATCCTGCTAAATATTATACTGGTAGAGGTCCACTGGAAGCAGGAAATATGGATATCGGTCCAACAAGTCAAAAAGATTTAATATTTAGATGCAACACGGTCACTGAAAAGGATGGTATTTTGGATGACTTTAATGCCAATCACATTACCACTGAGGAAGCTACAATATTGCTTAATGATTTAAACAAATATTTTAAGGACAAATATCCTGATTTTCCAGGAACTTTCTATCCTGGTGTAAGTTATAGGCATGTATTTGTATATACCTGTCCTGATATAGAAACAGCTTATGAAAATTCTGATTTTCCAACAGCTGCACCTCATGATATTGTAGGTGAAAAAATCGGGGATTATACTAATTGGGATACAGATTTCCAAAATGGCATTAAAAATATTATGTTAGAATCTAAGGACTTTCTTGAAAATCATGAGGTTAATAAAAGGAGGATTGAAAAGGGATTAAAACCTGCAAACATGGTTTGGTTATGGAGTCAGGGAACTGTTCCTACTCTAGACAATTTCACAGATCTATATCATAAGAAAGCAGCTGTAATAACTGGTGTAGATTTGCTTAAAGGTATTGCAAACTATGGTGGATTAGATGTAATCAATGTACCTGGAGCAACTGCATACTTTGATACTGATTATGAGGCAAAAGGCCAATATGCAATAGATAATATTCCAGATTATGATATTATCTTTGTTCATATTGAAGCTCCGGATGAGGCAGGTCATGCTAAAAATGTTGAGGACAAGGTTAAGGCTATCGAATCAATTGACAAATATATCCTTGGACCTATCTGGAAATATCTTGATGAGAACTATGATGAGTATAAAATAGCTGTTTTACCGGATCATCCAACTCCAATACCTGTTGGAACCCATACACGTGATGATATTCCACAGGCAATATATACCAAAAATGGTAAGGCAGATGATGTTAAATCATATACTGAAAAGAATATCGCTAAAGGTTCCCTTAAAAAAGAACCTGGATATAAACTTGTAAGCAGATTATTTAATAATGAAATTTAAAATCCTTCCTACTTTTTTAATTTTTTTTAATGGATTCTTTACTATTTCTAATATTTTTTAACTTTGACCTAATTTTAAAACATAATTTTCAATAAAATTTATATATATAATAATTATAAACATTATAAATATATATTTAAAGGGTTAAATTATGCAAAACTTTAATGATACTACAAGTGTTAAGATTAACCGTGAAAAGAAAAATCTTGCAAAATCAAAGGGATTAAAGTTACAGGATCTTTTAGATAGTGCTTTAAATGATGAACTTGGTTTATGTAATGAAGAAGATAAAGTAAATGAAAGAATAGAAAGATTGAAACAGGAGATTAAGGATCTTGAAATTGAAAAGGAGAAAAATCTCGCAGATTGTGATAAGAAAATTAACATTCTGATGAAGAATCTCCGGGATATGAGAGATAGGGAAGAAGAAAATTACAATGATAAGATTAATATTCTTAAAGCTAAAATCGAATATTTGGAACAATTTTAAATAGGTTTTATATTCTTTAATATTTTTTAATATGGAAATTGATTAAAATTTCATAATTTAACTGATGGTATTTTAATGAGTGAGCATATTAAAGATTTCATATATCTAAAATGGATAGTTTTTTTTTAATTTTTCAATTATGATTTAATAAAGATTTGTTTCTGTGGTAATATGGTGAATTTAATTAAAGGTACTTGGATGGAACAAGATGATGAAGAATTGAAATCTAGATGGATTAAGGGTAAGGATTTGTTATATGAATATAATAACCATAGTTTAGCAGATGTTGATGAGATTAATAGACTTAAAAAGGAACTTTTTAAATCTGTTGGTGATAATGTAACTGTCACCCCTCCTTTTTTCTGTGATTTTGGTTCTAATACCAGTATTGGGGAAGGTACTTTTATAAATGTGGGCTGTGTCTTTTTGGATACTTGCGAACTTACTATAGGAAAGTATTGTTTGATAGGTCCAGGTGTACATATTTATTGTGCAAACCATCCAAGTGATATTGAAGAACGTATAATTCCAAGAGACGATTCGTTAAATACAAAAGATTATCCCTATATCAATAATAATGGTAGGTTCAATGAGGATATTGAATACACTTTTACAGAGTTTGCAGAACCTGTAAAGATCGGCGACAGATCATGGATTGGTGGACAATCCATTATATTGCCAGGTGTTACAATTGGGGAAAATGTGGTAATAGGTGCAGGTAGTGTTGTTACACATGATATGCCATCAGATACAATTGCATTTGGAAGTCCTGCTAAGGTTGTAAGGGAAAATAAAATTTCTGATTATTAGTGATTAAATTGAGGAAAGATATTAAACTTGATAAAGGCAATTGGACCGAGCAAGGGGATAAGGACTTAGTTTCTAAATGGAAAAAATCAAAGCGATTGAATTTTCAATTGAATCATCTTAAACCCGATGAGAATATTGAAAGAATCAATATTCAAAACGAATTGTTTAAATGCATTGGACCAAATGCTGTTGTGGCTACTCCTTTCTATTGTGATTTGGGATTTAATACATGTATTGGTGAAGGTAGTTTGATTAATTCTAATTGTGTATTTTTAGATACTGATGATTTAACTATTGGAAAATATACTTTAATAGGTCCTGGTGTACATATTTATTGTGCAGATCATTTAACTGACACCAAATTGAGAGTAATTCCTAAGGATGATAAATTGAATGATGGAAATTATTCTTATATTGACGATGAAGGTCGATTTGATGATGATATGGATTATACAATCACAGTTTTTTCAAGACCTGTAAGTATAGGTGATAATTGTTGGATAGGTGGTGGTTCTATAATAATGTCTGGTGTGAAAATAGGAGATAACGTTGTGGTAGGTGCAGGTAGTGTTGTAACACATGATATACCATCAAATACTACTGTTATAGGTAGACCTGCAAGAATTATCAATAAAGACTAAAATTTTAAAATTTATTTAGATAATGGAAGATTATATATATTCATAAAATTAATATATACTATATATATTTATTTTTAATTATGGGTGAAAATATGGTGGAATATGGCTTAGGACTTATGAGATTACCGCTTCTAGATGAAAATGATCAAACAAGCGTAGATATTGATGAAGTTCAAAAAATGGTAGATGAATGTATGGAAAATGGAGTTAATTTCTTTGATACTGCAGTTCCATATCATTTGGGAAAAAGTGAAGAGGCACTTAGGAAAACTTTAGTGGATAAATATCCAAGGGATAGCTTTTTAATTTCAGATAAATTACCTTTATTTAATATTCAAAAAGAAGAGGACTTGGAATATTACTTTAATACAAGTTTAGAAAAACTTGGAATTGATTATTTTGATTATTATATGTTACATAATGTAAGTAACTGGACAAAAACCATATACAGAAATATAGATTGTTTTTCTTTTATAAAACAGAAAAAAGAAGAGGGGTTGGCCAAGAAAATAGGCATATCCTTCCATGATAAACCTAAATT
>JBJEIL010000088.1:0-1940 GCA_051876995.1 Methanobrevibacter sp.
TTTTTTAATTAGTAACCAAAAGTTATTATAATATAAAATACTACTTATATACATAAATAAATTATACTAAGTAAAATTCCTAAAATAATTTTAATATATGAATTTTTAAATTAAATATTATTTTAAAGATTTTATTTAGAAATAATATTATCTAAAATAATTTTATCATTATAACGAGGTGTAAATATGAGTGATAAAAAAGAATCCAAAGCAGATAAATACTTTAATATGGATTTAATGAAAGAACTATGTGAAACCAATGGTATTTCTGGTTTTGAAGATGATATTGCAGATATTTTTGAAAGAGAATTAACTGGTGTAGCAGACACAATTGAAAGGGACAATATGGGAAATATTATCTGTACCAAAAAAGGTAAAAAAGGTAAACCAACTGTTATGTTAGCTTCACATATGGATGAAATTGGATTAATGGTTCGTTTCATTGATGATGATGGATTTTTAAGATTCACAAAAATTGGTGGAATTAATGATCAAATGTTACAAAACCAAACAGTTACAATTCATACAGACCATGGTGATGTAACTGGTGTAATTGGTTCTAAACCACCTCATATTACAACTGCTGAAGAAAGGAAAAAAGTAGTTCCATTTGATAAAATGTTTGTTGATATTGGAGCTAAAGATAAGGAAGAAGCAGAATCAATGGTTTCCGTAGGGGATCCTATTTACATTAATACAATATTTGCAGAATACCCTCACAACTGCTTTATGGGAAAAGCTATTGATAACCGTGCAGGATGTTATGTAGTAATGGAAGTACTTAAAAGAGTAAACACCGATGCTACAGTTTATGGTGTTGGAACTGTTCAGGAAGAAGTAGGTCTTAAAGGTGCTAGAACTTCTGCATTTAAATTAAATCCTGATTGGGCATTTGCTTTAGATACCACATTATCTGGAGACCACCCAGGAATTAAACCTGATGAAGCTCCTGGAAAAATGGGTGACGGACCTGTTATAGTACTTATCGATGCGGCAGGTAGAGGAATCATCACCCCTAAAAAAGTAAGGGATTTACTTATTAAAACTGGTGATGAAAACGATATACCTTACCAATTAGAAGTTGGTGACGGTGGAACTACCGATGGTAGTGTAATTAGTCTTACAAGAGAAGGTATTCCAACTGGAGTATTCTCTGTACCAACAAGATATATCCACACTCCATGTAGTGTTGCTAGCGCAGAGGATATTGAAAACACTATTGAATTAATTGTTAAAGCTATTGAATCATTAGCTTAAAATTAATTTCTCTTTTTTTCTTTTTTTATTCAATTCTTAAACAATTTATAACGTAATTTTTTTAAAAAAAACAATAATCTATTTTTATTATATATTGAACTAACTTTTTAATCAATCTCTTAAGATAATTGATATCTAGCCTTTTTTTACCATTGATTTTCAATAGAACTAATAAAGATTAAAATAAGATAATTATAATTTTAAAATAATATAGCCATTATTTTAGATTAAAATAGTGAATACTTAAATCAATTAAAAATCGTTTTAAAAATTCATCATATAATTTAAAAACAATCAAAAAAAACTTGTTTAAGAATAATTGATAAATAACAAATGTCTTAATCAAATTTAATTTAAAGATTAAATGATTTTAATTCATTTAGTAAAGTTTATTAAATATATTAAATATAATAAATTACATTATTATATTCTATTTTTCATAATTTAAAGAAAAACTAATAACCTAATCTAAAATTATGAATAATGTCTAAAAATTATTAATATTGATAGAAAATGGGGTAAAAATGAGCAAATCATCATCTTCAAAAAAAATTGAAAAGGAGTTTAAGGATTTACGTAAAAACCTTCTGGATTTAACACTTAGAAATCAACTTTTAAACTTTAAGGATCGTAATCAAACTCTCAACATATCTGATCAATCTCCTTCTAATGTTTATAATTTC
>JBJEIL010000089.1:0-8189 GCA_051876995.1 Methanobrevibacter sp.
TGATTATTTTTCTTAAGTTAATTGAATATAAAATTTTTAAGAAAATAATTATCTTAGGAATAAAATTATAATAGTATTTTTTCTATAGATACTATTTAATTTAGAAAGGTTAATCTAAATTGAATTTAAGAAACTGGATGAATAAAATGGATAAATTTTGGATTAATCATTATGGATTTAAAAATAAACAAGTTTAAAAGATTAATTGAAATATTTATATATATGTTATTTGTATTGAATAATTTGAGATTTGCATATATCTTTAATTGTATTTATTATGGAATGGTTGTTTAACTGATTATTGGGGAATATAATCAGTTTAGGATTTATTAAATTTTTTTTAATAATATTTCTAGAAAATAAACACTTTATTATTTGAATTATTTAATAATATGTTTGATTTAATTTGTTTAGGGCTATTCTATTTATTTAAGGAATATAGAAATAAATTAGTTTAATGGAATTTTTTATCTTTTTAACTCTTATTTTTAAATTGTTTTATAAATATAAGGGAGTTTGAAAATGGAAGTAAAAGCATCTGCTCCAGGTAAAACGATTTTGTTTGGAGAACATTCTGTTGTTTATAGCGAACCTGCAATTGCAACAGCAGTAAATAAAAGGGCTACTGTCCGTATTAAAGATAGCAGTACGGATAAAACTATTTTAAAATCTAAAGATCTAGGATTTGAAGCTGAATTGGATACTAAAAATAAGAAATATGTATTGAAGAGAGGTAAACCCGGAATCATTAGATATATTTTAGAAGCTTTATATATGGTTCATGATCATTCACCAATTGAGATTGATTTGTCAATTGACATTCCTATTGGTTCTGGTTTAGGTTCCTCAGCGGCTGTAACAGTTGCAACACTCGCAGCTTTATACAGGTATCATAATATCTATTTTAACAAAAAAGGTCTTGCAGAGAAAGCTCATCAAGTAGAGTTTAAGGTACAGGGTGAGGCAAGTCCCTTAGATACATTAGTATCTACTTATGGTGGTTTAATCTATTTAAGTCGTAATAAAAAACTTCAAAGGATTAATTCAAATATTAATGCGCCATTCGTTATTGGTGTTACCTCTAAATATGGTAGTACTAGTCGTATGGTTAAGAATGTAAAGAATTTAAAGACTAAATATCCCTCAATTATGGATCCAATAATAAAGACTATGGGCGTGTTAACTGATGAGGCTAAGAAGGCTATTGAGGAAGGCAATGTTAATAAAATGGGGGAATTGATGAATATTAATCAAGGTTTATTAGATTCTATTAATGTCAATACTAAAGAGTTATCCCGTATGGTTTATATTGCAAGGGGTGCTGGAGCTATTGGTTCTAAAATCACCGGTGCAGGTGGTGGTGGAAGTATTGTAGCTTTATGTCCTAATAAGGTGGAACAGGTTTCTAATGCCATTGGGGTATATGATTCCACAGTTCAACTTAGATTTTCTAGAAAAGGTGTAAGTTCTAAGGTTATCTCTAGAAATAGGAAGGATAAATCCTATAAAGGTAATAATCTAAAAAACCATAATCATAAACAAAGAAGTAAACGCGGTGGTGTAATAGATAACAAGAATATTGCCGTTAAGGTTAATTCTGATAAACATGTAAAAAATAGTCCTAAATTTAACAAGAAAAAGGTTAATAGTCACAAGAACCCTTCTAAATCAAATGCAAATATATCTATTAAAGACAATAAAGTAATCTTTAAAAAGAAAAAGTCAAAAACTATTAATAATAATCTAATTGATTATGCCAATTAGATGATTAATAGCTATCTAAACTATTTTTTCTTAGATTTAACTTATTATATCTTTAACAAATTCATTTATTTAGAAAGGAATATTGTTTTTAAGTAAACTAATTGTAAAGTTTTCAATAGGTGTAAATTTTTTTTATTAAAAGGTGATAGTTTGATAATACTTAAGATTGGCGGGAGTATAATTACAGATAAAGATTCATCTGTTGCTAAAGTTGATTATGATAATTTGAATAGGGTATGTGAAGAGATTAAACAATCTTTTATGGAAGAGAATATCCATCCCCAATTAGAGGATGGATTGGTTTTAGTTCATGGTGCAGGATCATTTGCCCATCCACCAGCAAGTAAATATAAGATTGGTCAGGCTTTTGGTGAGGAGGAACTTCCAGAAAAAAGGATTGGTTTTACAGAAACATTGGTTGCAGGAAGAAAATTGGATACATATGTCTGTGAGGCATTATGGAAACATGATATTCCTGCAGTATCTTTACCGCCTTCTTCCTTTATTACCACTACTAATAAAAGAATAACAAATTGTAATCTGGATTTAATTAAAAGGTATCTGGAGTTGGGTTTTGTACCTGTACTGTATGGTGATGTTGTATTGGATACAAATGAGAAGTTTGTAGTAATATCTGGTGATCAGATTATTCAAAACCTTGCAAGCAGAATGAATTTTGATAGAGTGGTACTTGGTACCGATGTTGATGGTGTTTATGATAAGAATCCTAAAAAACATTCTGATGCTAAATTGATTGAGAATGTACATTCAATCGATGATATTACACAAATAGAGTCCACCACTAATGTTGATGTTACTGGCGGTATGGTAGGTAAAGTTAAGGAACTTTTAGATCTTGCATATTCTGGTGTTAGCTCTGAGATTGTCAATGCTAATAAACCGGGCATAATCGCAGCATCACTCCAAAACAAGAAAGTCAAAGGTACCAAAATCTCTAAGAAATAGCCATTTTTTTATTTTTTTTATTATTTATTTTTTCTAGTTTTTATTTTTTTTTTTATATGCCTATATAAAATAATACATTATAATTATATAGTATTAGTTATAAATAACTACACAGTTATAATTTTTAGATTATTATTTTACTTAATTATTTAAAGATGTGGGATTACTCTATGGTTTTTTGTTTAAACTAGTAATTTATAATTAAGTTGAATTTAATGTAAAAATGATTTAAGGGAAATAATACAGTTAAAATATTTAATTTTAACTTTAAAAACATGGTCGAAACATAAAAATCATAGGTCAGGGAATTTTATTTTTAGAGAGGTCAATCTTTTTTTAAAAATAAGTGATTTTTTAGAATTTATTTTTTTATATTAGGTAAAATAAGGAATTTAAAATTTAATATAAATTATAACAACATTTACGTTTATGTAAGGATTAATAGGGTCTTTTATTATAAAAATGGTTTATTAAAATACTTATATTATTTTAATAATTTTATTTATAAAGATTTAATTGGAGAATTTTATATAAATGATCTTTTTTAAGATTTTATAATTTTGCATGTTTAATGTAATCAAATTCTGATTGTCTATTAACACCCTTATTTTTTAATAATTAATAATGTATATTGGCTATATATGTTTTTAGTTTTGGAGGAAACTAATGATTCAAGATAGGAAATTAGAACATCTTTCAATTTGTAAAAATTATGATGTTAATTATAAGAAGTCAACTGGTTTTGAAGATATTGAGTTAATTCATAGGGCACTTCCAGAAATTAATAAAGCAGATATTGATATTTCAACAAAAGCATTTGGTAAAAAATTAGATTCTCCTTTATTTATTTCAGCTATTACTGGAGGACATCCTTTTGCAGAAAAAATCAATAAGGAATTATCCATTGCTGCAGAAGAAAATAACATTGCTTTAGGCCTTGGAAGTCAAAGAGCAGGAATCGAAAATCCTGAATTAACATCTACCTATACTGTTGCAAGAGATTATGCACCTAATGCATTACTTTTAGGTAATATTGGTGCTCCTCAGATGAAATACGCCGAGGATGCTGTAAATATGTTAGATGCAGATATTTTAGCTATTCATCTAAATCCACTTCAGGAATCAATTCAACCTGGTGGGGATGTAGATGCTAGGGGATATGTACAATCTATTTCCGAGATCTGTGATTTGGTAGATGTTCCAGTTATGGTTAAAGAAACTGGTGCAGGTATTTGTGCAGAGGATGCTGTAAAACTTCAAAGAGCAGGAGTTGACTTCATAGATGTTCAAGGTTCCGGCGGAACTAGTTGGGCTGCTGTAGAAACTTATCGTACAAATGATAGGTTACTTGGAGAGGCTTTTTGGGATTGGGGTATTCCTACTGCAATCAGTACTGTTGAGGTATGTTCCTCAGTTAGTATACCTGTTGTCTCATCAGGAGGTATTCGTACTGGATTGGATGCTGCAAAAGCTATTGCTCTTGGGGCAGATGCTGTTGGAATGGCTTTACCTTTTTTAAAAGCTGCATATAAAGGCCATGATACTATTGTTGATTATGTGAATAAATTTAATGAATCTTTAAAATTGGCTATGTTTTTAGTTGGAGCAAGAAATATTAAGGATCTAAAAGAATCTGATCTTGTTATTAGGGGTGAAACTAAAGAATGGCTTAATGATAGGGGTTTTAACACTAAGAAATATAGTAGGAGGTCAAATATTGACGGTTGAGATTATAGCAATTGGCGGTTATGAGGAAGTTGGAAAAAACATGACTGCCGTTAAAGTTAATGATGATGTAATCATATTTGATATGGGAATACATTTAGATAGGATCAATATCCATGAGGATACTGATATTGACAGAATGCATAGTTTGGATTTAATTGAAAGGGGAGTAATTCCTGATGATACTTTAATGAAGGATGTTGATGGAAAGGTTAAGGCTATTGTATTTTCACATGGACACCTTGATCACATTGGTGCTGTTGCAAAACTTGCACATAGATATGATGCTCCATTAATTGGAACACCATATACCGCTGCACTTATTAAAAAGCAAATTAAAGGTGAACGTAAATTTAAGGTTAACAATCCTATCAGGGTTTTAAATCCGGGCAGTAAATTAAAATTATCTAAGGATGTTACTTTAGAATTTGTCCATACTACCCACAGTATTCCTCAGGCGGTTTTCCCAGTTTTACACACTCCTGAAGGAATTATTATTTATGCACTTGATTTTAAATTTGATAATCACCAGAAAGTATCTCCACCACCTGATTATGAAAGACTAAAACAGTTAGGTAAACAGGGAGTACTTGCACTTATTGTAGAAACTACAAATGCGGCAAATACACAACAAGTAAAAACCTATTCAGAACGTGTTCCAAGAATTATACTTGAGGATTTAATGAGGGAACCTTTAAAAGAAAAAACCGGTATGATTGTTACAACTTTCTCATCACATATTGAAAGGATTCAAACCATTGCAGATATTGCAAAGAAAAGTGATAGGGAAATTTTATTCCTTGGAAGATCTATGGAAAGATTTTTAGGAATTGCACAGAATTTGGGAATATTAAAGTTACCTAAAAATTCATCTATTCATGGTTCTCCAAAAGCAGTAAATAGGGCACTTGCAAAAGCAGAGGAAAATCGTTCTAAATATTTACTTGTAACTACTGGTCATCAAGGTGAACCTGATGCATTACTTCCAAGAATTGCAAGTGGCAAAACTCCATTTAATATTAAAAAAGGAGATAATGTAATTATTTCTGCACCAATTATTCCAAATCCAACAAATGCTGCAAACAGGCATATAATGGAAGCAAGACTTAAAGCATCCGGTGCAAGAATCTATGCTAATGCCCATGTATCTGGACATGCCGGTAGGGAAGACCATAGGGAATTTTTAAGAATGGTTAAACCTGCACATATCATTCCTGCTCACGGAGATCTTCACATGTTAACTGCATATGGGGAACTTGCAGAAGAGGAAGGATATAGGATTGGTAGTAATGTGCATATTTTAAGAAATGCACAAGCACAAGTCTTTAATGATACTGATGAGGAATAGGTTTCTTTATTCTAATATTGTTAATATTTTAATTCATTAGCTTAGAGTTATTGTTTAAAATTAAATTTTTTTTAATTTTATTTTTAAAAAAAGATAAGATTATTAATCATATAATAAAGATATATTATTGTTATAAATGTTTACATAGTTTTCATAATTTGGTTGAGGAATTTCAAAGTTAATTTTAATCAATGAAAAAAATATAGGAAATGAATTATAATGGAGGATTTTTATGTCAGATGTAACTGAAATTTTAACTGATTATTCTAAAGATGTAAAGGCAGTAATTGAAGATTATTTGTCTAATATTGATCCTGAAGATTTACAAAAATCTTCAGTTTATTTAACTGAGGCAGGTGGAAAAATGTTAAGGCCTGCTTTAACCTTACTTTCAAGTCAAGCAGTTGGTGGAAACAGGGAAGATGCACTTAAAACTGCTGCAGCTTTTGAAATGATTCATACTTTCTCTTTAATCCATGATGATATTATGGATGATGATGATATGAGAAGAGGTAAACCTTCTGTACATACTGTATGGGGTGAATCATTAGCTATTTTAGCTGGAGATACATTATTCTCAAAAGCATTTGGTTTAGTAATTACTTCTAAAGAAGATAATATTTCTGCAGACCGTGTTGCTGAATCTTTAGCTGTTGTTGCAGATGCATGTGTTAAAATCTGTGAAGGTCAAGCTTTGGATATGGGTTTTGAAGGTAATTTCGATGTTCAGGAAGAAGAATATATGGAAATGATTTTCAAGAAAACAGCTGCACTTATCGCTGGAGCTTGTAAAGCTGGAGCAATTGTAGGTGGAGCGGATTCCGAAGTAATTAATGCAATGTACGAATATGGTAGGCTTATTGGTTTGGCATTCCAAATTCAGGATGATTATCTTGATGTTATTAGTGATGAAAAGGATTTAGGTAAACCTGTAGGTAGTGATATTGTTGAGGGTAAAATGACTTTAATGGTAGTTAAAGCCTTATCTGAAGCAAATGAAGAGGATAAAGAAAAATTAGTTAAAATCTTATCTGATCCTAAATCTCCTCAAGAAGATGTAGATATTGCAATTGATTTATTTAATAAATATGGTTCAATTGAATATGCTCATGATGTTGCTCTTTCAAATGTAAACAAAGCAAAAGAAATACTTAATATATTACCTGATTCTTCAAGTAAAGATGCACTTGCTTTATTAGCAGATTTTGTAATTGAAAGAAAATCTTAAATTTTATAATTATTTTTTCCTATATTTTTATAATTTATAAAATTCTTTTTACTCTATTATAAAACTTATTATTTTAGCTATTTTTTTTATTGTTTTTTGCTTTTTTTTATTGTTTTTTTAGCTATTTTTTATCTTTAAATATTTCTTAATCTCTTCTATTTTTTCCTATAAATTCAATTTCTTTTATATATGGTAATAAATATTAAGTGTTTTGTATGATTGATTTTATATAAAGTTTCTAAATTGGGTGACTGTTAATGGGTGAAGATTATATGGAAAACCTTATTAAATGAATTTTATTTCTTGAATGTTTATTCAAAACTAAAACTTGAAATTATTACAACCCTCTTTAAATATTCTTATAATTTATTTTACAATGAAACGTTTCAATGGAAACCTTTATATTTTTTTAGGATATATAATTAAATAATAAATTATTTAATTTGGTGTTTTTATGGATAATTATGAAATAATTGGTAGTTCTATCGATAAGATGCCTTTCATGGCTTTAGTTACTAATTTGTCAAAAAATTATATTAAATATCTTAATAAAGAACTTGAAAAATATAATATTAATTCTATTCAATCACTTTTCTTGGTAAAATTGAATTATTTTGATGATTTAAGTCAGAATGATTTGGCAAGGATTTTTAACTTAAGCAAGGGTTCTGTTGCTAAGTCTTTAAAAAAGTTAGAGAATGGTGGATATATTATTCGTAAAACTGATAATGGGGATTTTCGTAAAAATATCATTGAATTGACAGATAAATCTTTAGAAATTATTCCTAAAATTAAAGAAATAAATGAGGAATGGGAAAGTTATATGGGAATATCTGAAGATTCCAAATTAAATAATATAATTAAAGATTTAACTTTAAAAAGTTTCAAATTGCTATGATCTGTTTTTTGGTGTTTAAATGGTTGGGGATAATAAAAATGTTAAGATGATGATGGGCGATTATATGGTTGCTGTACGTAAAATGGCATGGCCAATGATTTTGAGTATGCTTATTACTATGAGTTACAATTTGATAGATGGTATTTGGGTATCTGTCCTTGGAGCTGCACCTCTTGCAGCAGTAGGATTTGTAACCCCTCTGTTTATGGTTGTAAATGGTTTGGCCAATGGTTTAGGTGCAGGTGCATCATCCTTTATCG
>JBJEIL010000090.1:0-38541 GCA_051876995.1 Methanobrevibacter sp.
TCCCTTTGAATTGGTACCCTTGTGTACTTATTGTTAACCTCTTCATTCATTATTTCAATTACTCTAGGAAGACCGAAATTACCTCTTTTAGCGGTTCCTGGTTCATATCCACACATATATCCATGATGGTTCTTTGGAAAACCGGTTATAATCATGTTTAATCCAGACCTTAATCCTGCACGGCATTCATGTTCATATGCTCCATTAGTTGCAACAACCTTTCCAGGACATAATATTCTTGATGCAGCTATTGCTTTGGCATATGCCTCTGTAGTATTTTCTGCACGGTTATAAGGTCCACCTTCTATTACAAACACGTCTGCTCCAATATCTATAGCCTTTTCAAAACCTGTAATAAGTTCATCATATCCATCACCAACAAACATAATGGCTTCAAGTCCTTTATTATATTTTTTAGCTAGATCTGCAACATCTACTGCCTCAGCATATGGAGCTGCATGTCCCTCACCACTTTGCACTGAACTTAAATTAATGGCAACAGAAGATGATAGTTTTACCCATTCCTCCTTGTCAGATTTTTCTTTTAGCTCTTTATCTATTAATCTTTCATGGATTCTTCCTCTTGGGCATTCGGTAAATGCAGGACCTTTGTAATAACATTCTCCACCACATCCAACAATGTTTTTAGGAAGTCTCATAGGTCCATTTTCACCAAAATGATCAAGGTCTAGCGGAACGTCAACGGTATCATGGACTTTTCTCATAACATCTATTCCACGCATATCATTATTTTCAGCTATGTCTGCAAATGCATATGCACATATATGAATAGGAGATCCAATCATATTAGCTAGCCTGCAGTTTCCAAGCAAATCCTTTAATTCCAAATCTGATGCACAGGTTCCAACGATTATCTCATTTAAATCACATCCGATTGGAAATTTTTTAAATCTAGTACCAAGTTTCATGGTTTCTTCTAAGGATAACTCAGATATTGCATCTACAACTTCTGTTACATCTTTATCCATTTTTGATAATTCAATAGCAGCCTCATCACTATTGACAGCTTTTTTAATTAATTCATACATTTACCTAAAAGCCTCCAGTTGAATATTTATTATACTTTGTTATTTATCATATTTAATTAATCTCATTTATTATTAAGTAATAATTATTTAGTTGATTAATACAATAATTTAATAATTATCTATTCAGTTCTATAATCAAATATAAAAATTTATATATTCTTATTTTTATAATTCTATATATTACTACCATCTGTTCTAAGATAAAATTATTTGAAAAATATAGGGTTTAAAAAATTTTTATCTACTCTTAAAATAATTAATAGATTTTACATATTAAGGCACATTTTCAATAATTTTTTGTAGTAATAGTTTTAAATACGAAATTTAAAATTTAAATATTTTTTAGGAGACAAAAAATGAAAGTAGCTATTTTAGGTGCAGGATGTTACAGAACACATTCTGCAAGTGGTATTACAAACTTTACAAGAGCTTGTGAAGTTGCAGAACAAACTGGTAAAAAAGAAATCGCAATGACTCATTCAACTATTGAAATGGGTGCTGAATTATTACACCTTGCTGGTGTAGATGAAGTAGTAGTAGCTGATCCTGTATTTAAAGAAGGTTTAACTATTGTAGACGATTTTGATTATGATGAGGTTATCGCAGCTCACAAAGCAGGTAAACCTGAAGATGTAATGCCAGCAATAAGAGAAAAAGTAAACTCATTAGCTGAAACAGTCGCTAAACCACCTAAAGGTGCTATTCACTTTGTAGACCCTGAAGATTTAGGAATGAAAACTACTGCAGATGATTCTGAAGCTGTAGCAGATGCTGACTGGGTAATGACCTGGTTACCAGAAGGTGGAATGCAACCTGATATAATCAAAAACTTTGCTGGAGATATTAAAGAAGGTGCTATTGTAACCCACGCTTGTACTATCCCTACCACTCAATTCAAGAAAATCTTTGATGATTTAGGTGCTAAAGTAAATGTAGCTTCCTACCACCCAGGTGCTGTACCTGAAATGAAAGGTCAAGCATACATTGCTAAAGGATATGCTAGTGATGAAGCAATTAACACTTTATTAGAATTAGGTACTAAAGCAAGAGGTGAAGCATTTACCTTACCTGCAAACTTATTAGGACCTGTATGTGATATGTGTTCAGCTGTAACCGCTATTACCTATGCAGGTATCTTAGCATACAGAGACACTGTTACTCAAATCTTAGGTGCTCCTGCTGGATTTGCACAAAACATGGCAGATCAAGCTTTAACTCAAGTTACTGCACTTATGAATGACGAAGGTATTGATAAAATGGATGAAGCTTTAGACCCTGCTGCATTACTCGGTACTGCAGATTCAATGAATTTCGGTGCTTTAGCTGAAATCGTTCCTACTGTATTAGATTACTTAGGAAAAGATAAAAAAGAATAGTCATATTCTATAAATAAGTTGAGTTGATTTTTAAAATCAACATATTTAACTTATTTTTTAATCATTAAGTTAATTAGTTATTAAAAAATAAGTTTTTACTATTTTTTATTTAGATTTATTTATTTTTCAGGTGTAAAATTGATTGATGAAGTTTTAATAAAAGCAGAAAATAATAAAAAACTAAGTGATGAGGAATATATTCAATTATTAAAAATTGACAATAGAGAAGACTTAGATAGATTATGTAATATTGCAGTTAAAATTCGAAATAAGAATATTGACCAAATTAAATTAACTTCAACAATCCATATTACTAATAAATGTCAGATATATCCAAGATGTAAATACTGTGGATTTGCAACAGAAACATCTACTGACGGATATTACGACTCTTTTTTCAAGAACAAATATGAGATACTGGAAGCTGCAAAATCTATTGAGGAAGCAGGAATCCCCAGGGTTAGCTGTTCTGGTGGTCATGGTTACAATGGAAAACAGGCTATTAAAGCAACTGAAATTGTTAAGAATAATACCTCCCTTGAAGTTCTTGTAAATGTAGGTGCAGATTTAAACGAGGAGGCTATTAACAGACTTAAAGAATTAAATACTGATACAATTTGTTGTAATTTAGAAACAACCAATGAGGATTTATTTAATTTTGTAAAACCTGGTGAAAAGCTGGAAGATAGGGTAAATGTATGTAGGATGATAGACGATGCAGGTGTTTCACTATCCTCAGGTATATTAATAGGACTTGGTGAAAGTTTGGAAGATAGAATAGCACATTTACATTTTCTAAACACTTTTAAGAATCTTGAGGAAATTCCACTTATGGGTTTTAATCCATATAAAGGCACTCCAATGGAAGACCATCCGGCATCTCCATTAGAAGAACAATTAAAAATGATTGCAGTTACCCGTATAATGTATCCAGGTATTAGAATCACCGTACCAACTCCAACTATTGGACCTGAAAATGTTGTATACTCTTTAAATGCTGGAGCAAGTAATTTAGCAACAGTCATTGCCGATAACTATCCATTGGATGTTAAGGGTGTAGGTTCACCTATATGTGGAAACTTTAATGATGTAATGTCAGTTATAAATAACTTGGATTTAAAGGCCCAAACCCTTTGTTAAATCATTTTACTTAAAATTTTTAAACTTTTAAAACATAATGTTATTTGATTTTAAAAATGATTAATAGTGTTTATCATGTCTTTTGAAAAGATGATTAAAGATGCATTTGAGGAATCTGAAAATAATTGCCGCTTTGGAGATAAGATTGAAGAGGTTTGTGAGATTCAAAGTTATATAAAGAATGCTAAAAAAATCTATGTTCCTAATAAGAATGGGATTAAGGTTAAAGTTTTAAATAAGGTATTAAAAGAGTATGGTCTTAACGAAGCTCATATTTTAAAGATAAATACTAATTTTGCAGATACAAGTAGAATACCTGCTCTTTCAAAGGCATATATTGCCCTTGATCAATGTGACTGTGACTTAATCATAAGTCGCGGTAGACTTGGAGTACCTGGTTCAGGTTCACTTCTAGTTTTCATTGACAATAAGGGAAGAATCCTAACAGCAGGATCATCACCGTCACATGCTGTTACATCTAAACCCTTGGAGGAGGCAGTTTATATGGAAGCTGTAGAGGCTTTAGAAAAGATAGGATTTAAAAAGATCTAAATCCTCATTAAGGTATAAAAACTTTTCTCATGCTTTAGAAAATCTTTAATTAATTTGGTATTTATTAAAGAAGGTTAAACAATGGATATTGACACTGGAATTACTACAGAGGTATATACAATAAAATCAAAAACAAGATTAATCGATATTTTTAATGAGATTATCAGTAAAAAATCTTCTGCAACACTTGACTATGTTAATTCCCTTGATCTTGATAAGGATTCTAATATTATTGTAGTTGGAACATATTTTACAGGACTGGGAATCGTAAAAAAACTCTCTAAATATTATAACAACATTACATTGATTGATATCTACCCACATCTTGAGGAGCTATTGCATGCCGATATTGGCGGTGAACTTTACCGTGATGTTGAATTCTCATCCAATTTGGATTTAATTTATACAGCCGATGTTTTAATAGATACAACAGGTTTTGGAGGTTTAACAGTCCAACAATCATCAAAACTTAATCTTAAAGGATTTATTATTGAAGACCCTGTAGCTGAAGATAACGATGAGCTTTTAAAGAATAAAAACAATATCCATAAAAGGTTGGAGGTTGTAAACTCTCCAAACAAGGCCATTATAAAAACAAAAGGAATCAATACGAAAACTTCAGGTACCATGACTTTGACTATCGGTGTCTTGACAAATGGATTAAATAAGGCTCAAAATATGGATGGTGTCCTATACAGTGCCTGTGAGATGACCTTTTTTGAGGAGATTATCTTTAAAGAGAAGAACATTGAAAAATTTATGAATCTTGCATTAAGGCAGGCTATGAAGATATCTACAATAAATCCATTTGAATGTGACAAGCTTTTAAAAGATGAGCTAGATAAAATACACTCAGAAATTATTATTAAATAATTAGGTTTAGTGGCATGATACTTAAAGATATTATAGAATATATTGATAATGAAATTCCTAAAGATCTTGGCTTGGAAAATGATAGTATAGGTTTTCAGGGAGAGTATGATTTAAATCAGGAAATAGGCTCAATTTATGTATTGATGGATTTATACAAGGAAGATGATTTGAGATTTTCAAAGGAGAATATTCTAATAGTTACCCATCACCCTCCATTGTTTACACCTAAAGCCCCTACATACACTATCCATTCAAACTGGGATATTATCGATGGTGGCGCAAATGAATCACTTGCAAATATGTTGGGATTAGATATTGTTGATGTATTTGATAAAAAGACAGGTATTGGAAGGGTTTGTAAGTTTAATGGTGATTTTAAATCATTCAAATCCACAGTCTCATCTATTTTTTCCAATGTTCGAATCGTAAACCAGGTGGAGGATAACAGGCAAGTAAATAATATTGGAGTGATTTCTGGTTTCGGACTTAAAAATCCAAAATATATAGAATTGGCATCTGATTTAGACTTGGATATTTTAGTATCAGGTGATTTAACTCAAGAAACAGCAATCTTAGCCTCATATTTGGATATTACTTTAATCGACTTAGGCCATCACAATAGTGAGGTTCCGGGATTATATGATTTAAAGAATATTCTATCTAAGTTAAATATTCCAATAGTTGTTTTAGATAAAAAGCCCTGGGTGGATTTATCTTAGTTGTTTTAAGAGGTTTATAATTGTTTAGTAAAAGTTAGGTAGTTGTTCGGATATTTTAATGTGTATTGTAAAAACACAAATATATTTGTTTTGTTGTTTTAAGATGTTGATTATAGAATAAAACCATTAGATTGTTTTAGTTGTTTTCTTGTTTTATTTATAAGAGGTATACAATGATAGAAGATATTGAAAATCAAAGAGTTCCTAAAGGTAGAATAGATCTTGTAGGATTTGGAAGATTAGGTTTAAGAACTGGTATTAACTTAATTCAAGTACATCGTGGTGGACCAAAGGAGATTGTGGCTTTCGATGGTCAAAAAATTTCAGGTTCTGATGTTATTTTCACATTATTAGGGGGAGAGATAGGCGAATATAAAACAGATTTCCTAAAAAGAATATGTACCCATGATGAAGATTATAGAAATGTTATAAGTGTTCCAGAATATATCAATGAAGATAATATTGACTTAATAAGAGGGGATGTTGTAGTAATTGAAATAGCAGGTGGAAATACAATACCTATGGCAGCTGAAATCATAAAACATGCTAAGTCAATGGGTGCTAAAACTATTAGTACTGGTGGAATCTTTGGTTATGGTGATGAGGAGATCACCGTTAAGGATATATCAGAATATAAGGATAATCCTGCAGTAGATGAACTTAAGAAAGAAGGTATATTAGAGGATCATTTGATTGTTTCAACTAATAAGTTATTAAGAGACAATGAACCTATTACTCCATATACTTTAGATGAGGTTTCTATTGCTATTACTAAAACTGCTTTAAAGCTATTGGATGATAAAAATGATTAGAATCGCCACAGCAGAATGTTTCACCCATGGTAAGATTGGACGTGAAATCCATGCATTAGCTCAATCCTATGAAGGTAATTTTGGAAGGGACTATATTAAAAATCCAAAGGAATTTGGAGATTTTGACTATAATAATATTGGTCTTGTTTGTAGTTTATTTATTCCAACAATAGATGCAGTTAAAACAGTTTTACAAGTTGAAAATCCCCCAGAACCTAAAACACTAATTAAAGGTATAAAGGTCTATGATGAGGAAGGGGATAAAAAGGTAAGTAAGATAATGGCTGAGGCTGTTAAAAATATAACAGATTCCGATATAGCCATTGGCACTACAGCAGGTATTGGAAGAGGTGGAATTTGTATTTTAACAGATAACTATTCTATCATAACTACCACTGATGTTTACTCAGATTTAAGAGAAAATAATAGTGAAGAGTTATATAATAGACAAGAAGATGGAATTAAAAAAGCTTTAAAGATTCTATTATATCTTCTAAATAATGATTTTGATTCTATTAAAAATATGGATAATGTTTCAATTGAAGAAATCTAATTTTTTAATTTAAATCCTTTTAAATTTATCAAGTAATGTATTTTATCTTCTAGTTTAGTAAATTTTATTTTAAAAATCTTATTTTTAATTTAAGCTATTCATTATAAGATTTCAATAAATTTTATAATAATTCTTTTTTTATATAGCTCTATTTCAAGTTTAAAAATTTGATTTTCTTTATCTTTTTTTATCAAATTTTTTTAAAATAAGTATTTATTTTAATTAAAAAATATAAAATTCAATGTATCTAAAAATTTATAATTGATTTTTTTAAGTTATTTAAGTATTAAAATTAGTATTTTAATCGTGTTTATAATTCTAATTTTTATCTTAAACTTAAAATTCTTATTTATTATGTATTTTATTATTTAATTATTGATTATAGAACTTAAATTTAATTTTATGGTGATTTAATGGAGACAAATAATATCTTAATTAAAAACGGAACTATATTAAATCCTAAGTCTAATGGTGAAGTTGAATATAGCAAATCTTCCCTTTTAATTGAAAATGATAGAATCAATCTTATTGAAGATGATATAGAAGATAACAATGCAGAAAAGGTTATTGATGCTAGTGGTAAAATCATAATGCCCGGTTTAATTAACACTCATTGCCATATACCTATGACATTATTTAGAAGTTTAGCCGATGATTTAGAATTAGACTCTTGGTTAAATGATCATATTTGGCCTATGGAAGCTAATCTTAACAGTGAATATACTTATAATGGCGCTCTTTTAGGTGCCCTTGAAATGATAAAATCAGGAACAACTACCTTTTCAGACATGTATTTTTATATGGGTGATGTTGCAAGAGCCATTGATAAAGCTGGTATAAGAGCAGTATTGTCCTATGGTATGATTGATTTTGGGGATGAGGAAAAACGTGAAAACGAGTTCAAAGAGAATATAGATTTAATTAAAAATTACAATAACACTTCCGATGGTAGAGTAACCACTATGTTTGGACCACATTCAATCTATACCACCTCCCCAGAATTAATAAAACGGGTAAGATCCGAGGCTAATAAGTACAATGTAGGAATTCATATACATATGAATGAAACTCAAAAAGAGATTAACGATTCTATTGAATTAAATGGTATGAGACCTTTTGAATACCTAGACGATTTGGGATTTTTATCTTCAGATGTTGTTGCAGCACATTGTGTATGGTTATCAGATAGTGAAATCAATTTAATTAAGGACAACGATGTTAAGGTATCTCATAATCCATGCAGTAACGCAAAGCTTGCATCAGGTATTGCACCTATATCAAAACTTTTAGAAAATAATATTTGTGTATCTATTGGAACAGATGGTGCTTCAAGTAATAACAATCTTGACATGTTTGAGGAGATGAAATTTGCAGCCCTTCTACAGAAGGTTTCAACACTTAACCCTGAAGCTTTATCTGCAGAGCAAACTGTTGCAGCAGCTACTATAAATGGTGCAAGGGCCTTAGGTTTAGATAAAGATATTGGATCTATTGAAGAAGGCAAAAAAGCGGATATTATATTGGTTGATACAAATAGACCTAACTTCACTCCCCTTGGAAATTCATTATGTGCAAACATTGTATATTCTGCAAATGGGGATAATGTTGATACAACCATTTGTAATGGTAAAATATTAATGGAAAATAGAAAGTTAGTATCTCTTGATGAACAAAGTATTATTGATAATAGTAAAACTACAATAAATGATTTATTGAGTTTAAAAGAAGAAAATAATTGATTATTTTCTTTTCATCGTTTGTTAACTTAAACTTACTTTAATATTTCATTTGATTGAAATTTAATTAAATATTTATCTAATATTACATTATAAATTTTAAACTTTTTATTCATTTATCTTTTTAATAATTTTTTGATATTCTTTTCTTATTTACTCTATTTATTTATTTATTCTTAATAATCTATTTATATTCTTATAGCTAGTTTATTTATATTTTTTTTTACAGTTTAATCATTATTTTATTTTTTGGCTTATTTTTTTAGAAGATTTTTTCAAGTGATTTTACTTGCATCATGCAAACATTTATATATAATCATAACATATACTTTACTTGCGCAATAAAATTATTTATTCACGCAAGTAAAAATTATATTTGAATTATTATTATTCGGAGTTATTGTTATGGATAATGCTGAAAATGTAAACGAAATATTAGAAAGCCCTAAAAAATCAATTCGAAAATTTTCAGTAACTGTAATGTTTGCAATGGTATTTATGTTTGCATACAATATAGTTGATACAATTTTCGTAGGTGGTTTAGGTATAGATGCATTAACTGCAGTTGGATTTTTCACGCCTTTATATATGGTAATAGTTGCTATAGGTCAAGGCATTGGAACTGGTGTTGGAACCAGTATTTCAAGATATATTGGAGAAAAGAATATTAAAGAAGCAAACAATGCTGCTTGGCATAGTATATTTATTGTTATAGTCTTATCATTTATATTTGTCCTATTGAATTTCTTTGGTCTTAAAGAGATATTGATATTTTTAGGTGCAAAGTCTGTAATAAACCAGGCTGTGACATATGGTGGTATACAATTTGTATTTTCTATAATATTTTTACTTGACTTTATTTCATCTAGTATATTAAGGGCTGAAGGTGATATGAAAAGATCACTTATTATGATGGCTGTTGGATGTATATTAAATGGATTTGGTGATTATGTATTTATATACCTTTTCAATTATGGAATAATAGGTGCAGCAATAAGTAGTATCTTAGCATCAGCAATATCAGCATCTGTTATGTTTTATTGGATACTTGTTAAAAAAGATACATATCTTAAAATGAAAATATCTGACTTTAAATATAAATTTTCATTAGTAAAAGAAATATTAAATGTCGGGGTTCCTGCTACTTTAGAAGGGGTAGTCATGGATGTTACCCAGGCAATCTTAAACTTCGTTTTAATGATTGTCGGTGGTTCTATTGCAGTTGCAACATTTACTGCAGGATGGAAAATTGTAATGCTTGCAATGTTACCTGCCCTTGGTGTGGAGGCAGCAATTTTAACTGTTGCAGGTATGAACTTTGGTGCAGATAATTTAAAAAACATTAGAAATATCTACAATTATTCTTTAAAATTTTCTGTAGCTATTTCCCTTGTTGTTGGCATATTGCTATTTGTATTTAGTAAAGATGTATCATACTTCTTGGTGAATATGATACCTACAAGCGAGTTGATTAATAGTATTTCTACATTTATTAAAATACTTGTACCTGGTATTATTGCAATACCTATTGGTTTATGTTCTACTGCAATGTTCCAAGCAGAGGGTAATGGTAAAATAAGTTTAGTTCTTGTATTGTTAAGGGACTTAATCCTATCATCTGTATTTGCTATTGTATTAGCATTCCCTCTTCACATGGGATCTATTGGAGTATATATTGGATTATCTTTAGGATATATTATATCTGCGATAATTAGCTTCTCAAGCTTTGAGGCATACTTTAAAAGATTAGTTAAACGCGATAAAGCTGAAAATACAGTAGTATAAACTATAATTTAAAAAGTTGAATATCTGCTAAACTTAGCATATTATGATCTATATTTAAAAGATTGGTTATATTTGAGGATAAATCATTATCTTCTAATAACTAGTTTTTATTTTTAAATAGATATTGTTTATTTTTCTGGATTTTTTCAATCTACTATATAATTTTGAATTAAAGATAAATAAATTATAGAAGGTTAAATTTTCAGATAAAATAAGTTTTCAATATATTTTAATAAATTTTTTAAAGAACTTAAGTTAATATTAAATATGTATAAAAAGTTTAAATATAAACAAAATGAGTAAGTTGATTATATGGAAAGTCCAGTGGAATACTTGTTAAATACTGATGTTGATGATCTTTCATTTGAGTTTATTCTTTCTTCATTTCAACATGGAATGATGTTTTTAATGTCACATAAAATTAAGGAATTAGGTATTGATTTTCCTCAAAATTATAGATACTTGGAATTTATAAAAGAACATGATAATATTATTCAAAAAGATATAGCTTTTATTTTCGATATTAATCAAAGTACTGTTACTAGAAGTTTAAATGCTTTAGAAAATGAAGGTTTTATTGAAAGGGTAATGTTAGAAGGAAATAAAAAAAATAAAGTTGTTAAACTAACAGATAAAGGTGAAAATCTTATAAAGGAATTTGAGTCTTATAAAGATAATATTGAAAAACAGATTTTTAAAGGATTTTCTCATGATGACATTCGAAAACTTAAACTGATGAATGTTGAACTTGCTAGAAGAACCTTTGATTTAATTGAAGAATCTGATTTTCATAGTGAATAATTGATGTTCGATTTTTAAAATTAATGTTTTTAATTTATTTAATTTTTTTAAAATGATCTATATATTAAAAAAAGGATTTAATCATTAATTTAATATATATGCTATTAATTAAATAATAAATCTAATTTTATTACTTTAGTTTGTTGAGAATTAGCACTTATTATTTTATTGGTTTTAGAATTTGGTTTAGTTTATTAAAACTAATAGCTTTTTATATATAAATTTTAAAAATGGTTAATTTACTCATCAAGAGTAAATTTTCCATCTCTTTTCAGGAATTTAACCTTGGATTTTCCCATAAGAATACTTTTATCCCAGCCTTCATAGGTTTCTGGGAAATCTTCCCTGTAATGTGCTCCCCTGCTTTCACGTCTTATAGTTGCAAATTTGACTATTAAAATAGCAACTTCACACATATTGATAACCTCAAGTCCCTCTTGCAAGTCTTTGTTATAGGTCTTATCAGAGGATATTTTCATGTTGTTAAGCTTATTGTTTTTGATGTCAAGTAGTTTCTTAAGCGCAAGGCGTAGGTGTGTTTCGTTTCTTATGATGGATACATTTTCCCACATTATGGTCTGGATTTCTTTTTTAATTTCACCAGGTTTATATTCCCCATCATTTATAAGATTTTTAATACGCTCTTCCTCTTCTTCAACGGATCTATCGTTTCTTTCGAATTCCTCTATCTCTGATGCAATGCTTGCAGCCTTGCCTGCACGTTTTCCAAAGACCTGTGTCTCAGCAAGGGCATTTCCACCTAAACGGTTTGCTCCATGGACTCCACCGGAAACCTCTCCACATGCATATAGACCCTCAATTGTGGATTTACCATTAACATCAATAAATAATCCACCCATGCAATGGTGTGCAGTTGGCGCAACCTCCATAGGCTCATTCTTAATGTCCACACCTACATCGGCAAATTGCTCAACCATTGTCTCGAGTTTCTCATCAATTACATCATCATCAAGATGGCTTATATCAAGGTAAACCCCACCATCTTCCGTTCCTCTACCTTCCCTGATTTCATTATAGATAGACCTTGCAACAACATCACGGGTTGCAAGTTCGCCTCTATCATCATAGTTGAACATAAATCTTTCATGGTTCTTGTTGAACAACTTTCCACCTTCACCTCTTACAGCCTCGGTTACAAGTACACCTGCCCTTGATTTAGGTTTTATCATACCTGTTGGGTGGAATTGTATTTGTTCCATATCAACTAGATCTGCACCGGCGTCCCATGCAAGTGCATATCCGTCTCCATTCTTCTGGAAGGTATTGGAGGTTATAGGGTATAGTTGTCCTGATCCCCCTGTTGCAAGAATAACCTCTTTTGCCTGGAAGAAGATGGTACTTGAGTCTCTAAGATTAAATCCTACAGCACCTATTACCTTTGGGAAATCATCATTGTTTAATATTAATTTTGTAATCATTACCTCATCAATGGTTTTAATGTCCCTTTTAATAACCTCTTCTTTAAGTGCTGTAATGATTTCATGTCCTGTTCTATCTCCTGCAAAACATGTTCTTCTATATGTCTGACCACCAAATGGTCTCTGATTTAGTTTGCCATTTTCTTGTCTATCAAATAATGCACCATAGTTTTCTAGATCTACTAACCTGTCAGGTGCCTCGTCCACTAATACATTTACTAATCTACTATCATTTAGGTAGCTTCCACCTTTTAATGTATCTTTAAAATGTGCTTTTTTACTATCATCGGAGTCTACAAATCCAAATGCAGCATTATATCCTCCTTCAGCCATTCCAGTACATCCTGATCTAAATGAAAGACCTTTGGAGACAATAATCGGTTTTTTACCTGCCTTTGATACTTCAATAGCAGCCCTTGCACCTGCTCCCCCAGATCCTACAATTAATACATCAGATTGGATTATTTCACTTTCCATATTAGTTTCCTCTATTTGATTTTATAAATTAAATCTATCCTTGATTTTAAGACAGTCAAATTGTTTTATATTTGACTTTATAAGTTGAATTTTAAGATAATAATTTAATTAGTTATCTTTGGTTAAGTATTCTTTAATATCCTCAATGGTTAAAATTGGCATATCCCTTTCTTTAGAGAATTTGATTATATCTGGCATTCTTGCCATTGTACCGTCTTCTTTGGTAATCTCACATAAGACACCATATGGTTTAAGACCGGCTAATTTCATTATTTCAACATTAGCCTCTGTATGTCCGTCACGTTCTAATACTCCACCATTTTTAGCTCTAAGTGGGAATACATGTCCTGGATGATGTAAATCACTTGGTTTTGCACCATCTTTAGTTGCAGCTTTAACTGTTGTTACCCTATCTGCTGCTGAAACTCCTGTTGTTACACCTTCTGCAGCTTCAATGGATATTGTAAAACCTGTACCATATGTACTTGTGTTGTTTTCTACCATTAAAGGTAAATCTAATTCATCAGCTTTACTTTCTGGTAGGCATAAACATACTATTCCACTACCTTCCCTAATGAGCAATGCCATTTGTTCATTTGTTAGATTTTCAGCTGAAAAGAACATGTCTCCCTCATTTTCACGGTCTTCATCATCGGTAACTATAATTCCTTTTCCAGCTTGTAAATATTCTATTGCTTTATTAATACGATCTATATATGTTCCTTCTAACATTTCTTCATGATTCATAGTAATTAACTCCTGATATTTTATAAAGTTTCTAGATTAATACTAGAATCAGGGCAAAAAAAGATCAATAAATGCCAATATATAAAAAAATAATTCTATAGATTTATATATTTACTTTCTAAATTCTCTTTCATCCGGACTTTAACCGTTGGTTTTGGACTTTCACCAAATCAACACTTCATGGTGCTCGTGGACTTTTTAATCTATTTTAAATTACCACCAGTGGAGAATTTCACTCCGCCCTGAGAATAATAAGATTCTTTATTCCTTTAAATATTTATTCTTTATTAGTTATAAAATGTTATGATTTTATCCGAAATTTAATTTAAAAATTACTTCCTTTTAAAATATTTTATAGTCTGGATTTAATATATCTATTAAATTGTATTTTTTCATTGATTTTTTATAATAATAGTTATATTTAAATATAATTCACTTAAAATTATTATTGTTAATTACTATTTATTTTTATATATAAAGATTTTTTTAATTATTTTATGAGGTTTATTATGAGATTAGAAGGTACTGTTACTACTGGTTTAGGTAAGGCTGCTTATTTTTTAGGACAAGATTTCTATAAAAATCAATTTGAGGAAAAATGTGGTTTTATTCCATTTCCAGGTACATTGAATATTATCGTTCCTGAAAAAGATCTAGATAATATTGCTGTTATGAAGAATAATTGTCCTAATGTTATTGTATCTGATCAAGGTTTTGGTGGTGTTAAGTATATTAAGGCTATTTTGGAAGATACCATAACTGGAGCTATTGTTTTTCCAGATAAAACCATCCACGAAGAGAATTACCTTGAGTTTATTGCTCGTGATAAACTAAGGGATAAGTTAAATCTTAATGATGGAGATAAAGTTACACTTGAAATTGATATCTAATTCTAACTTTACTTTTCATAGTTGTTTTTCTATTTTTAAAGTCAGGTTTTAAACCTGTAGAATTAGATTTTCTTTTAGTATGCTTTTTATCTTTTTATTTTATTTTTCAACACATTTCTATTATTTTAGTCTAAATGTTTTTTTAAGTATATAGAACGAGATTTTGTTTTAGAATTAATTTTTATATTCCCTATTTTTTTTCAATGTTTTTATTATTTTATTTTAGTTTATAGTTTCAAGTGTAAAAATTAGATTTAGTTTTAGTATTGGTTTATATTAAAATTAAACTAATTTTCAACCTATAATCGAATCCTAACTAAACATTAATTCTATTTTTACACTTGAAATACACCACTTGAATGATGTTTTTTTTAAATTTTTTAATATGTCCCTACTTGTTATAGATGTCTAGAATCTCATCATAATCTAGGTATCTGTCAAATGAAGGTTTTTCCTCAATATATCTGATTAGATTTATATCAAAGTTTTCATTCATGGTTTCATATGCCTTGATTGCGAAATCCTCAAACTTGATTTCAACCTCAGGTGTTGCACCTCTTTCCTCTAGTTTTACCTTTGGTATTGCTATCACATCTTCTATTCCTGTCTCGGATTGTATGTATCCTTTTACACTTTCGAATATATCCATGTCATATACCTTGTTTAATACAATTCCTTTGATGTTTATACCAAAGTCTTTTAGTTTTTTAGCATGTGCCGTTATATCGATTGCTGCAGACTCAATTCCGCCTTTGTTTACACCGGTTGTAAGTATCATAGGAATATTTCCGGCTCTAGCTATTTCCGCACCGGAGTAAGGTATTTTTCTATTTAACATACCTGTAAATACACTCATCACACCTTCAATCAATACCACATCATAGTTGGAATTTTTAAGGGATTTTAATACATCTGGAAGTTGACACCATCCGAGATTTGATATTTTTATGGAACCATAGTCCTCCATATATCCATTGGTAAGGTATAGACCTGGCACTATATCTCTTATATCCGGACCAATCTTTATAAGTCCAACATTAAGGCCTTTTTCTCTTAGTATTCCTGCAAGACCTGTGGTCATAAATGTTTTACCGCTGTCAGATCCTGTACTTCCAATTATAAGGCAGGTAGGTAATTTACCTTCCTGTTTTTTGAGATCTTTTGTAAGGCAGTTTTTACCTGGTATTCTGATTTCTACATTGGTATCGATACCAATCTCTCTATTGATATTCCTCACACATTTCCTGTTTCTTTCAAGTATTGAGGTTCTATCACTCTCATCTGCATCTATGGATTGTAGGAAATTATCCACAACCTGGGGATTGTTATCAAAGATTCTATGTATGACGGTTCCAACTATATTTCCATTGTCGCTTACTACACCTGATAGGTGTTTTTCCCTCTTGTTTCCATAATTGATTCTTTTTAACTCTGAATAGATTAGGGGTTTAGCCTCACCTTTTATGTCTCCATATGTGTGGCAGTGGAAACCTGTCACTGGACCGTCTATATTTCTAGTTAGGAATGAGTCTCCTACAATCTCACCTTCAACCTGGTCCGTAGATATTAATGGTGAAAAATCAACGTCTAATAGTCCCAATCCCTCTTTAATTATTGGTATCGGTGATTTTCTACCTACATCTGTCTGATTCGCTAATAATTGAAAACCAGAACATATTCCAACTATAGGTTTTCCTTCCTTGTTCATGGAATATATCTCTTTAGCTAAATCACTATCTTTTTTAACGGATTCAGATTCTACTATGGTTCCTCCCGGAATAATTAATGCGTCCAATTCTTCATGTGCTTTGTTTCCATTAACCAATCCATTTGATTTAACTAAGTCTGTTGGAAGATGTCCAAAATTTTCATATCCTGGAACGGCTCCCTTAACATATGTAAGGCCTATTTTCATTCTATCACTTACTATTTTTTTCCTTGATAAATTAGTTTACATTTATTTAATCTATAAAATCTATCATATAATCTTTGATTTTACTAAAAATTAATTAAATATTTCCTATAAAATTAGCTTTTTAGTTAATTAATTTTTAATTATTCAATGGATTTATAATTAATATTATAAATGGTTCAAACTTAAAAATAGTGGCTATGAATTTATCTAATAAAAAAACAAGTAATGGGAAATTCTTTCAATCTGGCCATATTCTAATATTTATTTCAAGGTTTAAATTTATTTATTTATATATGGAATAAAACATTTATTACTTTAATAAAAAAGGGCTTTGGTGAAATGTTATCTAGAACATAAAGACTAGATTATATTTTTTGAATATCTACTCTTTTTTTAGTTTACTAGGTGGCCATATTTCATTAAATTCAAGAAAGTTTCTTGTATTAAGTATATCTGTGAAAATGGTCTTGTTCTTATCGCTCATATATTCTAGAAAATCATCTTTATATGGGCTGTTTAAAATCTTATTGAATTCCATTTTTGATAGGATGTAAAAATCTTCTTTTAAGTCACAACTTAAACATTTCATTGTTAGTCTAAATGCGTCTATTCTATAGTCTATTAAGTCCTTTTTATAGGCCCCATAGTAACCGTTTTCAACAAACATGTTAAATAAAATTACACCACTGGGTATAATGTCAAAGAATTTCCTATCACAGTTACCTGTAATGGAATCAGAGTGAACCCTTCTTACATATAGGTGTTTCTTGATTAGTGAAATCCTTTTGGCTTTAATCCATACATAATAGAAGAATGGATTATCCTCAAAATATATCCTATCTGGAAACTTAGCATTAATGTCTTCTAGAAATTTCCTTCTATAAATCTTCTGACATGCGCTAACAGGTAGCTTAAATAGGAAATCCTTAGTACGGCCGCTATCAAAAACGCAATTGTAAAAACTGTCATCTAGCTGGTTTAGATTGGACCAGTCATTTTCATGATATTCTTTAGTATCGTTATTGTAGTTGGTCATCTGAAACATTGTAATATCGGTGTTGTTTTCTTTTGCCTCGGTATATGCATCTTTAATACAATCTTCTACAATCCAATCATCGCTGTCGACAAAGGTAATGTATTCTCCTTTAGCTATTTTCAATGCTTTGTTTCTACTTGAGCCTAGTCCAATATTCTCTTTATTGTTTATAATTATAATTCTACAGTCTTTCTTTTCATATTCCTTTAGAATCTCCAGGCTGGAATCTGTAGATCCGTCGTTTACAAGAATTATTTCAATGTCTTTAAAGCTCTGATTTAAAATACTTCGAATGGCCTCTTTTAGATATTTCTCTCCATTATAAACAGACAATATTACACTAACTTTTATATCAGACATAGTTAAACCCTTTATTTTTTTTTTTAAAATTAGATAATACGGAATTAAATTTTTATTAAATATAAATTACTAGTAATATTTAAATATTTTTAAAAAATCGGATTACAGGTCCCATTATAGATTTCAAATAAAACCTACTTGATTGTTTCTTTGTTTTTAAAGCAAAAATAGTAATAAAAAAAAGTAATTTTAAAATGTAAAAAAAAAATTAATAGAATATTTATAATTCAAAAGCGGAAATTGCTTGAATTATTTTTTCATCATCTTCTGGTTTAGCCTGTAACTGTAGACCTACAGGAATACCCTCAACTTCTCCAGCTTTAATACTTGCTGCCGGAATACCTGCAAGGTTAGCTATTACAGTTAAAACATCGTATGCATACATTTCCATTGGTTCTAACTTGGTACCAATTTTATGTGGAAGTTTTGGAACAGTAGGACCAACTATTAAATCAACATCTTCTAACATTTCGTTGATTTGGTTTCTAATAAGTGACCTTGCTTGTAAAGCCTTCTTATAGAATTTACCACTATATTCTTGTTGTGAGATATATGATCCAATTTCAATTCTTCTAAGTACCTCTTCACCACAGGTTTCTTCAATTCTTGAAGCATATTCCCTTCCGTCATATTTTCTTGTAGCTGAGAAGAATTCAACATAGTTGATTAAGTAATAGGTTGGAAGACAGATGTCAATATAGTCAAAGTTTAATTCTACAAGTTCTGCACCTAGAGATACAAGTTTGTCAATAGCCTTATCTACTACCTCATTGATTTTATCATCGGTAACCTCTGTAAATTCCTTAACCTTAGCTATTTTCATACCTTTAAGTGGAAGTTCCCTACCTTTAGTGTTTACAGCTATTTCAGTGAAGTTTGGTAATTCATTATTTAGGGTTGTGCATTCCTCTGGATCATATCCTGCAATTGTATCAAGTGCAAGGGTGAGTCCTGTAACATCACTTGAAATAGGTCCTATCTGGTCAAGACTCATTGATAAGTCAAGTAGACCCTGTCTAGATACAAGACCATAGGTAGGTTTAAATCCTTCAACACCACAGTGTGAAGATGGGTTTCTAATAGATCCTCCGGTATCAGAACCGAGTGCAATATCACACATGTCTGCTGCGATTGAAGCTGCACCTCCACCAGATGAACCACCGGTGATTCTTCCAGGTGCTGCTGGGTTGTTACATACTCCATAGTATGATGTTTCTGTAGAACTTCCTGCTGCAAACTCATCCATATTGTTTATTCCAATAATAATTCCGTCTTCAGCTTTAATCCTTTTAATAACAGTCGCATCATAACTTCCTATATAATCCTCTAATGTTTTACTTGCAGCTGAGATTGTGTAATCCTCTACATTTATGTTTGCCTTTATACCAAAAACAATACCAGCTAATTGTCCTACTTCTTCGCCATTAGATATTTTTTCATCAATTTCTTTAGCTTTATTTATAGCATTCTCTTTATTGATTTCTATAAAAGCATTAATTGATGGATTTTTTTCATCGATTACTTTAATATAATTATTAACATTTTCTAATGCTGTTAATTCTCCGTTTTTTATAGCATTAGCTTTTTCTAATACATTCATTAAAACACCTAATATAATTAAGTTAAAAATTAATTTTTAATAAGGATAATTATAAAAAATAATTATTTCAATAATAATATTGTTTTTATTTATTTAGATTTAAATATTTTATTAATTATTCACATTTTTACAATTATAATTTCAAAAAATATTTAGTAATCCTATCTTATTTTTATATTGAAAAATATGGAATTTAATTTAAAAGATTATTTACCTTTTCAACTATCGTTTTCCATAAATAGTAATCTTTATCTTAAAAAATAGTTATCTTGTCTTTGTTTATTTATAAAAAAATAATAAAGTTTTAAAAATAGTGAGATTGAAAATTAATTTTAATTATAACCAATCATATGCATTGAATTCACTTGGGAACTGATCTACTTCAACAAGTCCCTCTTTAAGCATCATTTCATTAAGGTTTTTATTATCGACAATTACAACAGCAACGGTCCTTCCATATTTGTCATGTGGCTGTTCATCATCAATATCCAGTGAAACTTCCTTATCAAGGCATAATTTTTTTACAAAATTTTTGGAAGCATTATAACCTTTAACCCCTCTTTCAGGGGCGTTTACATCGGCAAATCTTATTTTTTCCCCATTGTCTAAATAAATCGTATCACCGTCAACCACTTTTGTACATACTGCCGTTTCTTCCACATGGCAGGTGGTGTCGTTATACTTGTCTAATATTTCACTAGCAGTCATTCCATCATATTTATCATCTGGAATATCATGGCTAAATCCTGTTCCAACATATTTAGCAGTTACTGTTGTCAATAGTCCAACACATACCACTAATAGTACAGTTATCATTAATATTTTATAGGTTCTAGATTTCATACATATTACCTATTAAATTATTGTACTCTATTTATTAAAAAATTTTCTATATTAAAATATTTTCAATAATTAAATTCTTTTCTAATCTTTTATCAGACAATGATATTTTAGTTTTAGTTATAAGTTAAAAATTATTAGTTATATTTTATAATTTATAACTTATAACTAAAAAGTTAAAACCTACTAATTTAATATACCCTTTTAAATCTTAATTTTTTTATAGAATTAAAATATATTATATAATAATTATTTATTTTAATGATTTTTATGAGTAGCAAAGCAATTGTCTTTGATAATTCAGGTACTTTAATTGAAAGGTATAGGATTATCAAGGATTTGAATACAGGAGAATTTATTACTGATATTAATTCATTGAGTTTGATTGATAATTTAGACTGTGGAGCCTTAGCTATTCTACAGTTTAATACCAGATGTTTATCTAAGCTAGATTCGGATACCCTAATATCAGATTTAATTAATGATTATCATATTCAGTTTACCGTAAGCTATTCCACCAGACAACTTTCACATGACGAGATATTATCCATAATTAATGATGATGATGCGGTTATATCTGATATAACAGAGGGTTTTTCTATTCTAAAAAAACAAGTTCCAAATATGGAAATATGTAATGGCACAGCATTAATACTAGATTGTAAAAATAGAAATATAGCTTATACTATTACAACAGCAGGCAGATTCTTTAAAAATGCAATCTTTACAGTTGATCAATTGAAAAATAAGGATTATGACATTTTTATTGCATCTGGTGATAGAAGTGATGCAATTCAAACCTTAACCGAGTTTTTAGACATTGACCCTTCTCATGGTTTTCCAACTGCCACACCTCTTGGAAAAAGGGACATTGTCAAATCCTTGAAGAAGGATTATGATAAGGTTGTAATGGTTGGTGACGGACAAAATGACTATTATGCATTTCAGGAATCAGATTTAGCTATTTTAACTATTGCCCAATCCTTAATAGAATCAGATCAATTAATCTCATCCTCAGATTATATTGTTAATGATTTAATTGAATTGTTAAATATACTATATTAGATTGAATTACCTTTAAGATTTAGTAATTTGCAGATTTCTTAAGTATATTGTTTTAAATTAGATTTGCTCTTTTTTTAAAATTCCGAATCTATAAATATATCGTATTGCTCTTTTTTAATTTTTTAAATATTATTCAATATAATATCATTTTACTTTATGATATGCTATAAAGCACTTTCATATATTGTATACTTTTAATATCCTAAACTTTTAATTAATTTCTGGGTTTTTAATACCTTTTCATAGGTATTTAATTCTATAATTCCCTTATCAATATATTTTAACAGGTTCAAATCTAATGTACCTTCACCTAATATTAGATGTTGGTCTTTTATTTTATTATTATCGTTTATATGGAAATATTCAATGTTTTTTAGTTTGAAAAACTCCTCACAATCCTTACATGTATTGGCATGTCCTGTATCTATTGTTATTTTTGAGTCTGTGTTTTCTTGAATGTATTCAATTTCATCAACTTTATTTCCAAGAAAGCTATATCTTTCAGGTAGATTTTCTACAGAGATTTTTATATTGCCATGTTCCTTTCCATAGTCAACACATTGGCCAATGGATTCCACTGCAAGATCCAGTGCATACCTTCTAAGTCTATCATCCTTTCTTCCGATTTTTCCAGGATGAACTGTTATAGCATTCGCACCAATTTTATCTGCCATATCGATTGTTTCCAGTGTTTGTTTTACTGATTCCCTTCTTATACCTTCATTGATACTTGCAAGATTTAAATCCACTGTTGGTCCATGAATATTTATTTCAATATTACCTTTATCGTTGATTTTAATGATCTCGTCATTTTTTTCTATATTGTATGCTGCATAGGGACCTTCGGATAATATTTCAATTGCCTCGAATCCGTCTCTTTTAGCTATGTCTCGTATTTCATTTAATGGTTTCAAGAAGAGTGATAATGTGGAAAAACCTAATTTCATATTATTACCTTGTTTTTAATTTTCTATTTATTCAATTAAATAATGAATTAATCACTAACTATCTAAAAAGTCATCTATTAGCCAAGAGGATATGCTTATATTAGATCTTCTTTCAATCTCGTCTTTACTAAACCATCTTGCTTTTAAGATCTCAAAATTATCTACTTTTATCTCTCCACTATCATATTCGGCTGTAAAACCTACCATTAATGAATTTGGAAATGGCCATGATTGGCTTGCAAAGTATTTAACGTTCTTAATATTGATGCCTACCTCCTCTTTAACTTCCCTGTGTACTGCTTCCTCAAGTGTTTCTCCAGCTTCTACAAAACCTGCAAGTATTGTATATTGTTTTATTTTATAGTAGCTATGATATGCCATCAAGAGTTTATCGTCTTTTCTAATTGCTACAATTATTGCAGGTGCTATTCTTGTAAAGTTTATATGACCACATTTTGGACATTTAAGCATCATCAGATCATCATCCATAATATTATGTGTTCCGCATACTCCACAATACTGGTGGTTCTTATACCAATCCAAGATTTGTACTGCCCTTCCACCTATTAAAAAAAGTTCATCGTCTATTGGAAATACCTCTGTTAAGTTGTAAAATTTCTCACTACTTTCTACAATATCTACAACAAATGCTGGCTTATTCTTAAAAGTTCCAATATATAATGAGAAATTCACGTTAAATTTCTTATTTAGTTCCTCTTCGTTGATTAAAGGAAGTTCATTCTTTTCATTTAAGTATAATTCCCTATTATAAAAGATAAAATAGTATGAATCCTCTTCTGTTCTGTAGTTTTCCTTGAAATCTATACTATAATTATCATATAAACTTTTTTTTATCATATATAATAGTATTATTTTATATAATTAATATCTTTCATTTTTTAGATAGGTTTATATACTATTATAACATATCAATTTTTAATATATGTCAAAAAAATACATATATTGTTTTTATATATAGGAGGTATTTCTTTGTCTGACGTGACTGATAATGATTTTTCAGATACTGAATATGTTAACCATATAATGAATAAGGAAAACAAGACAATTGTCAATGGTTTTACTCATTTATTGATTTTATGGTTTTTATCTAAAGAAGATCTCCATGGTTATGCTTTAATGAAAAGATTAAATGAATTTTTCTCTCCTCAGATAGAATGTGGTTTTGTAAAAAAAGTCAATTCTAGTAAGATCTATCCCATATTGTCTGGTATGGAAAAATATAAGATAATTGAAGGGGAATGGAAAGTCCAATCTTCTAAGAATATTAAAGTTTATCATTTAACTAATAGAGGTGAATTGATTTTAGAAGATATCTCAAAGAAAATTCAATATGTATACTCTATAAAGAATCCTTTATGGCATGAATTTTTCCAAGATATATTCAAAGGTTCAAATCGAAATAAAGGTGTTTAAATGAAAAATATTATTGAAACTTATGATTTAACTAAGAGATATAAGGATTTCACTGCTGTTAATTCATTAAATCTTCATATACCTAATAAAACTATCTTTGGTATGTTAGGTCCTAATGGTGCAGGTAAAACCACTACCATTAAAATGCTTACCTGTCTTACTATACCTACCTCTGGAACTGCAAAGGTGGGGGGATATGATATATTAGAAAACCCGAATGAGGTTCGTGACTTATTAGGGATGGTTCCTCAACAAGTAAGTCTTTATAAAGATTTAACTGTTTGGGAAAATGCAGAATTATGTGCGGATTACTATGGAGTTCCAGTAGATGAAAAAGAAGATCGTATTAATGAATTAATGGAACTTGTTGATATTTCTTATGCTAAGGATAAATTGATAGGTAAAATGTCAGGTGGTCAAAAACAAAAAGCATCATTAGTTGCTAGTTTAGTTCATAGGCCGGAAATATTGTTTTTAGATGAACCAACCATTGGTTTAGATCCCACTACCAAACGTATATTATGGAATCTTATTGAGGAATTAAATGACGACGGTCATACAATTATCTTATGTTCTCATGATATGCATGAGGTGGATATGTTATGTGATAATGTTGGAATTATAAGTACTGGAAATCTAGTGGCTTATGATTCACCTACAGGATTAAAAGATACTCTTATTCGTCGTCAAAGAGAGGAATATGAATCTTTAAAGGATACATTAGCACTTATTCAGGATGAAAATAATACAGATGACAAATCTAATAAATCCGATAAAGAAATAGAATATAGTGAAGCTTTAAAAATTCAACAAGATTCATTATTTAAATATAGGGAAATGTCATTTTTAGTGGATGATTTAAATCAAGATCTATTAAAGACTTTAAGAGCAAATAAATATGTTCATAGTGTTGAGGTAAATGATTCAGGTAGAATAATTCTTGAAATTGATAAGTTTGAGGATAAAGCTGTTAGATCTGTTCTTAAAACTTTGGTTAAAAACAAGGCTAAGGTTAGTTCAATTTCTACAGAAGAACCTTCACTTGAGGATGTATTTATGAAAACTACTTCCGAAGTTGAATTGGGACCAAGGGCTTGATACTATGGATTTAGAATATAGAAAATTATATTGGATGATTAAAAAAGAGTGGTTAAGTCTTAAAAGACATCCCTCCAGATTAGTGGCTATTATCATATTCCCGATAATCATGATTTTATTATTTGGATATGGTATGGGTGGAGATTTAACAAACTTACCTGTTGTAGTTGTTTCTCAATCTGACGGTCATTTAACTGACCAGACTTTAACAGATATAAAAGCCAATGATGCCTTTTCTGTCGTTGATATTATAGATAATGTGGATGATGGAAAGGCAATGGTGGATAGTGGTAAGGTTAAAGCGGCTATTATACTGCCTTCAAATTATGATGATAATGATACGGCTCAGAAGACGGCCACATTATATTTGGATTCCTCAGATCAAATGGCGTCACAGGTTTTAATTCCAAGTTCACAGCAGATATTTAACCAGATATCTATTAATGAACTTCAATCTTCTAACTCAAATTTAGAGGTACAGAATTCAACTAATACTAATCCGGTATCCTCACAAATAAACAGTGCTAAATCTTCAATTAGTATTCAAATCAATAAGATATATGGTGATATTAAATATATTGACTTTTTAGTTCCTGCAGTTCTAGCTATGACTGTCATGATGAGTTGTATGATGGGTATGGGTGCAGCTATTGCTGGAGAACGTGAAACCGGAGAATTAGCTAGATTATTCATGACTCCTACTTCAGTTGCTACAGTCATAGGTGGTAAGATTTTAGCCAAATTATCAGTGGAAATGATGAGGGCAATTGTTTTATTAGTTGCAGCTATTATTCTCTTTAGTATTACTATTAAAGGTGGTATATTACAAACATTATTATTACTCTTTATAGGAGCCTTATGTTTTGTTGGTTTTGGAGTTGCTTTATCTGCAAGGGCACAAACCCAGGAAGATTATTCCCAAATGGTAATGCCGTTTTCAATGCCGATGATGTTTGTATCAGGGGTATTCTATCCTATAGAAACTATGCCTTGGATATTCCAGAAGATTGCATATATATTTCCGCTAACTTATTTAAATGATGCTATGAGAGCTGTTATGATTCAAGGACGTCCTTTATCTTCAGTATGGTTGGATATTTTAATACTGTTAGGATTCACTCTATTGTTCTTCCTTATTGGAGTTAAAAGATTTAATAGAGATGTATAATTGGTGATATTATGTTTAAATCTAAGAAATTATTTTATGTATTATTGATATTTTTATCATTATCATTGGTTTTAAGTCCTGTAAGTAGTGCAGATTGGCCTATGTTTCAAAAATCCCCAGATCATATTGGTTATGTAGATGAGCCTAGTGATTTTGTAAATAATCTATGGACTATCAATCTCGGCTCTAACACTAACTCAACACCAATTGTTAAAGATGGCAGTTTATATGCAATATCAAATGATGGAGTTTTACATTCTATTGATTTAAAAAATGGTACAGTTAACTGGACCTATAAATTCTCAAATTCCGTCTCAGCAAGTCCTGTAATCAAGGGTGATATTCTATATGTAGGAGATTTAAATGGTAATTTTTATGCTTTTAATACCTCTTCTAAAACATTGAAATGGACATTCTCAAATCCAAAACCTATAGAATCATCAGCTGTTGTTGATAAAAACAATGTTTATGTAACTGCAGATAATGGTCATGTATACTCTCTTGATATTAAAGACGGAGATAAGAAATGGGATAAGGAAATAGGTGGTAAATTAAAATCCTCACCTGTTGTTTCTAGTGGTACCATTTATTTTGGTTCTACAAATGGTGGAGTTTATGCATTAAAAACTAGTGACGGATCTTCAAAATGGAATTTCACTACTGGTGATGCAGTACTTGCTTCCCCAGCTGTTAAAGGTGATAGATTAGCTATTGGTTCTGTAGATAATACATTTTATGTAATCAATACAAGTAATGGAAATTTAATATGGAAGGAAGAGATGGCTAATAAGGTTGTATCCTCTGCATCTATTGATGAATATAATAATAATATTTATGTTGGAGATGATTCTGGAAACATGACCTGTTTTGATTTAAGGGATGGAAAAACCAAGTGGTCATATCAAACAGGTGGCTCAGTACAGTCTACACCTGCATTTTATAATGACACTATTGCATTCACCTCTAATGATGGATCTTTATATATATTAAATAAATTTTCAGGTAAGGAAAATATGACTTATGGTCCGGGATGCTATCTGTTTAATTCAAAGATTACAAGTTCTCCTGTTATTATAGGAAATTCTTTAATCTTAACAGCTAATGATGGAAATGTATATTCAATTAATCTTTTAAAACAGAGTACTCCAATATCTGTATATGTATGGTATGATATTATAGTCATAGTTGTTTTAATTATAATTATTGGTGTTTTAATTTCCTTAAATAAAAAGAGAAAGGCGAAAAAACCTATAAAAAAGAAACAATATAAGAAATTTCAATAGATAATAATTTTATATTATTATCTTTATTTTTTTGAGGCATTTTATTATAAGTTATAAGTTATAAGATATTTTTTTAATTTTATTAACAATTTTATTGATTTTAAAAAATAGTATTTTTTTAATTAATTTTATTGTAAGTTGTAACTTATAATCTATTTTTTTTTAATTTTATTAGTTTTTCTATTAGATTTTGGAAAACTAGATTTTGTTTTTCTAATTAACTTTATTATAACTTATAAGTTATAAGCAATTTTTTTTATCTTATTAACTATTTTAATTAATTTTGAAAATTAGTATTTTTTAATTTGGGACTTAATTATTTTAAAAAAAGGAAAAAGATTGAATAAAAATAATTTTATTCATTTTTTATAAGAGGTATAGTTATACTAGATACATTGGAGACTCTTCCATCTGCATTTTCAATTTCTTCTGTTGCAGTTTTAATTTCTCCAATACTTGCATTTGGTACAAATCTATTAGTAGCTATTTCCGCTACATCTACAGCTCTATTTATAGCTCTTCCTCTAGCTTTTAATATTACTTCGTTTTTACCATTATTTACTTGTGTTACTACTGCTAATACATAGTTCATTACTGGTTTGTTACCGATATATATTATATTTTCTTCGCTCATTTTTTCACCAATAGTTTGTAATTAGTTAATTAATAAAGATTATTCATTTAATTCTTTTTTAATTATTAATAGTTTATTTACAGCATTTATTACTGCTTGTACACTTGCTTTAATAATATCCTCATTAGCAGATCTACCTGTTGCTATATTGCCTTTTTTATCATTGACTCTTACAAATACTTCTCCTAAAGCATCTGTACCACCATTAATTGCTTCAATATGGTATTGTTCTAATTCAAATGATGTTGTATCTTGAATTAATGATTCGATTGCATTTAATGCTGCGTCAACAGGACCAACCCCAGTTTCTGCTTTTTCTTTAACTTTGTCATTAATTGTTAATCTGACTGTTGCTGTAGGTGAAACATTATCTCCACTTGTTACAGATAAACCTGAAAGTTCAACTATTTTCTCTTTTGAGGTATTCATCTCAGATAATGCAATTGCTTTTAAATCATCATCAGTAATTGATTTTCCTTTATCACCTAATGCTTTTACACGTTCTAATACATCGTCTAATTGCTTATCTGATAGTTTTATATTAAATTCCTCAAGTTTACCTTTAATAGCATGTCCACCACTTTGTTTTCCTAAAACAATTCTTCTGGTTTGACCTACCATTTCAGGACTAATTGCTTCATAAGTACCTGCATTTTCCATAATTCCATGGACGTGAATACCGGATTCATGTGCAAATGCATTTTTACCTACTATAGCTTTGTTTGGAGGTAAGTTCATACCTGTTACTCTTGATACAAAGTCAGATATATCATAAATTTTAGTAGTATCTACATCCATAGGATGATGATATTCTAAGATTAAGCTCATTACAGTTTCTTCAAGTGATGCATTTCCAGCTCTTTCACCAATACCATTTATTGTTGCATGGAATTGATCTGCACCTGCTTCTAATCCCATTAAAGTATTAGCTACAGCAAGACCAAAATCATTGTGGAAATGAGTACTAATTGGAATGTTAACTTCTTGTTTTAAATCATAGATTAAAGTTTTAGCATCCATTGGAGTAAGAACTCCTACAGTATCTGGAACATTTATCACATCTGCTCCAGCCTCTTCAGCTGCCTTATAAATCTCTACAAGATAATCCCACTCAGTTCTTGTTGCATCCTCTGCTGAAAATTCGACAGTAAGTCCATGATCTTTACAATACTCGATTGTGTCTATGGTTTTCTCTTTAACTTTTTCCTTAGACATTTTGAGTTTATAGTCCCTATGAAGTGGGCTTGTTCCAATAAATGTGTGAACATAATCTAAATCACAATCTAATACTGCATCAACATCTGCCTTAACTGCACGTGCTAATCCACAAATTGTACTATTCAATCCTAAAGCTTTAACTTTTTTAGCAGTTTCTTTTTCTCCTTCTGATGCTCTTGGAAATCCTATTTCCATCTTATCTACACCGAGAATATCTAATTTTTCAGCTATTTCAATTTTCTCATCTACTGTTAAAGCTACTCCAGGAGATTGCTCTCCGTCACGTAAAGTAGTATCGAAGATTGTTATTTTCTCTGGCATATTCTCATATAAATCGTCCATTTTGTGCACTGGTTTTCTATTCATTTTAATCCTCCGATATACATTTTTTTTAGTACAATTTGTATTTTGTAGTTATATTTTTATTTATATATATAATTATATTATATTATTTTTTCTTTATTTTATTATAAATCTTTAAGTTTTTTTTTTAATTTTTCATTTTCCAATATTCTTATATTGTATTTTTTGGAATTTTTTACTTTTTTAACTTATAACTTATAACTGATATTTTTCTGTTAATTTTTGCTTTTTTTCTTAATTTCTTAATTTAATTTAATTTAATTTCTGTTGTAACTTATAAGTTTCATAATTTCTATTCTCTTATAAGTTTTAACTTATAATTTATTTTTTTTTTTAATTGTTTTTTCTTTTATAAGTTATAACTTATAATTTTTAACTAGTAAGCTTATTTCAAGCCTTTTTTATATATTTCAAAATATTTTTTAACTATTATAACTTATAACTTATAACTTATTATTTTTAATTTATTTAGTTTTTTATCTTTTAGTCTTTTATTCAATTATTTTTTTAACAATTATAACTTATAACTTATAACTTAAATTTTATTGGAAAAATTCAATTTATTAAAATTTGAATCTAAAAAAAATAAAAAAGTAGTTTTTTGTATATTGGATAATTTACTGATACAATTTTCTTATATTTTTATCGAATAAGTATTTGCTTAATCTTATATTTGAGGTTCCTTTTCCACATGATTTAGTTTTTCTATGTTTAATCGCTTTTAAAACACTATCAATATCTTTTTCACAATCTATTTCCGTGTAGCAATCCATTATAAAACCTTTAAAATGTGCGTCACTAGATCCTATTTCTGCTATATTCTTTTTTAATGCAAGTTGTTTTCCCTTATAATTTGAATATCCAAATATAAATCTAGCATTTTTAGATTCCACTCCATCTATGTTTAAATCTGTATTTTTATATTTACAGAATAATCCATGTCTATAATAACAATATGGGTGTGGTATTATTGCAAGTCCACCTAAATCATGGATTTGGTCCACGGTTTCCTCAGGTGATAATCCTTTCTCTATTTTCTCTTCCACACCAAATCCTAATATATGTCCATATTCACTACTGATTTCTATTGATGGAATTACAAACAATTCATCATTTTTTGTAAGTTCTCTTGCAACTTTTGAACCTTCCACTGTATTATGATCACTTAAAGCTATCATATCTAAACCTAATTCTTTGGATTTTTCAATGATTTCTTTAGGTGTGCTTACTGCATCACTAGAGTATGTACTATGTATATGTGGATCAAGTTTTAACATATTTATCATATCCATAATTGTCAAATATACTGTTATTTTATTTTTAGTTTATATAATGTTTTAAAGATTTGATTAATCCTATGGTTCCTGTCATCATCACATCACCACCAGGACATGCATGACGATAATCCAAACCTGTTTTTTCAATTAAACCCCTTTTAGGACCTGATACAATTACTTTTTCAATTTTTGATATTGGGTTTATTACATGTGCTCCATGACCATGGTCATTGTATATTTCTTCATTTGTAAGTTTACCGTTTGCTAATTTTTTTACATATCTTTCTAGAGACTCTCCAGTAAGACTACTTGTATGATGTTCAAATACTCCCTGTATTTTTCCATTTTCAATTGACGCTACTGTGGTATGTCCATTTCCTATATCCATAACAATATAACTGTTTAATTTCACTGCTTCCTCGTCATAGCACATTCCACATATTGATGCGAATTTTGTATCCATTATTAAAGGAGTATTCCTTATTTGCCACTTTGTTTCATTTTTTAACTTATTTTCTACAGATTTCATTCTACTGTAGTATTCTGGTATATTTCCATACCATCCGAACTCCTCAGGTTTTAGCGGATTTTCTAATTTCTCTCTAATCTTTTCAAATCTGAAATCCCTATCTCCCATGTTTTCGTTATATCCATGATCTTGTACAGCTACCGCAATATAGTCAAAGTCAAAATCTAAGTCATACTCTTTTAAAAATCCAGCTAATTTATCTATATCTATATCATTAAGTGATATTCTTGTGTAATCTTTATATTTTTCGCTATTTTTATCCTTATCATATACTACTTCTATACCATATGATTCCACCTGTTTTAAATCGTCCCTTATTGTTTTTGCACAATATGATTCCATAGCTACGTTATATCCCTTGTCCATATGTTCCAATATGGCATTTTTAAGTTTTCCACCTCCCATAATATTTCCTTCAAAGTATATATCATTATTGATATTTTTGATTTTTTGAGCTATCAATATATGTGGTGAGGGTAAAACTACCTTTATAGAGTTTTCCACTTCCTTTTCAGTGTTATAATATATTATATCTTGTGTTCCTGTTCCTACATCAATTGCCAATATTTTCATACGAAATCCTCTGATTATTTATTGATATTACTATTTTGTTTTAATAATTTTTATAATTATCACTATAATTTACTTATAACTTATAACTTAAAACTTATTTCTTAAAAATTCTAACATATTATTTATAAGATATAAATTACAATATATAAGATATAAGTTAAAAGGTAACATTTTTCACTTATAATTTAAACTTAATAAGTTCTAATTTTTAACTTAAAATTTATAAGATTTCACTAAAAATTGCTATTACTTAGAATTTATAAGTTTTAATTTATCATTTAAACTTGTTAATAATCATATGGAGTTTATATATGGGAGAAATAATTGCTATAATGAATCAAAAAGGCGGTTGTGGTAAAACTACTACTGTTGTAAATCTTGCAACTTCTTTAGCAGTTATGGGAAGAGCTGTTCTCATTGTAGATATGGATCCTCAAGCAAATGCGACTACTAGTTTTGGAATTGATAAAACAAAACTTGATTACACTATATATTCCGCAATTAGTGGAGAGGTTTCTATTAAAAAGGCAACCTTTCCAACTTTTATTCAAAATTTATTCATTGTACCAAGTAATATTTCTTTAAGTGGTGTAGGAGTAGAATTAAGTAAATTAGATAATTATCATATAATTTTGAAAAATATTTTAGATGAGATTAAAGATTTATTTGATTATATCTTAATAGACCTACCTCCATCTTTAGGTGTTATTACAATTAATGGATTAGTTGCATCTGATAGTGTAATTATTCCTATTCAAGCTGAATATTATGCTTTAGAAGGAGTAGCAGATTTAATTAATACAATTAATCTAGTTGAGACTAGATTAAGAAGTCCAACCCCTATAAAAGGAATTTTATTAACTTTGTATGATACTAGGACTAGACTTAGTAGAGATGTCTTCAGAGAATTAAAGAAATATTTTGATGGAAAGGAACATTTGTTTAAAACTGTTATTCCTAGAAATATTAAATTAGCTGAAGCTCCTAGTCATGGTAAACCTTGTATAATTTATGATCAAGAAAGTAATGGAACTACTGCTTATTTAAAATTAGCTCAAGAAATTTTAGATATGGAAGAAGATGATTAAGGAGGAAAAATATGTCTAATAATAAAAACTCAGGTTTAGGTAGAGGTTTAGATTCTTTAATTCCATCAGATTATTATGATGAAAATTTTGATGCTAATTCCACTAAATCTTTAGAAGATATGTTGAATGAGAGAGAAAATCTCAAACATAAAGATGAGGCTCCTAAAGAGGAAAAAAAAGAGGAAAATAATACTCAACAGGAACAAGTTTCCGAGGATAAATCTTCAAAGGAAAATTCAAATTCAGAAGAGAAAGCTTTAGAATTCTCTAAAGATGAATCTGTTAAAATTGAGGATGATCCTTTAGTAAAACAACATGTGGAAGAGGTTATGGAGATTGTTCATAAGAATCCTAGAATAACTTTATGGTCTGTTAAATCTTCTGCTGTTTTCAGATATTTAAGAAAGACTCAACCTGAATTTAGTATTAGTAAAGAGGCTTCTAAATTAATTGATGAAGCTGTTTCTCAAAAGTACCCAGATATATGGAAATTATTCGAAGATGAGTAGTTTATTTCCTTAGCATTTCTTTTTTTACCTTTTAATTCTATTACTTTTTTATTATAAGTCCTTTTTTTTATTTTTTTATATTTTTAATTCCTTTTTGACTTTTTTTCATAATTCCTGTAATTCTACCTGTTCAGTTTTCTTGTTTTCTAGTTTTTTTATTTATTATAACTTATAAGTTATAACAGTTTTTAATATCAACTTCTTGTTTTTTATTGTAAATTATAAGTTATAACTATTGTTTTAAATCCTATTTTCAATTTTTTTTCTTATAATTTATAAGTTATAACTAATATATTCTCATAGTTGATGTCAATGTTTATTAAAACTTATAAGTTATAACCATCTTTTTTGAATTTCTTCCAGGTAACTTCCATTTTTTTAGTATAACTTATAACTTATAATCATTTTTTAAAACTAGCTTTTTTTATTATAACTTATAATTTATAATTATTTTAAGTAATCTTTGTTTCTTTATTCTTGTTATAACTTATAACTTAAACCTTCTTTTTATAATATCATTTCATATTTTCTTAGAACTTATAAGTTATAATCCTTTTTCTTGATCTAGCTTTTTTCTTATTCTATTATAAGTTAAAACTTATAACTTCTTTTAAGAAAGCTAATTCTCCACATTCTTATTAGAACTTATAAGTTATAATTATCTTTTTTAAAATTAGCTTTCATTATAACTTATAACTTATAATTATCTTAATTTAGATTAGCTTCTTTTATTTTCATTATAACTTATAACTTATAATTATCTTAATTTAGATTAGCTTCTTTTATTTTCATTATAACTTATAACTTATACTTTTTATTCAAATCCTGTTTTCTTTTGTTTAAAAGTTGTTAGAACTTATAACTTATAATTTTTTATTCAAAATATATTCCCTAATTGTTAAAGCTCTTAGAACTATAAGTTATAATTTTAATTTAAATAATTTAGTCTAAAGTTAGCTTTTACTTTTAATTATAACTTATAACTTATAACTAAATTTTAATATTATAATCTTTAATTTAGCCTTCAATTATTTTAAAAAATAGTAGAAATTAAATAAATTCACTTAATTTTCAAAAATTATGATTAGATTTAAAAAATATTTTATTTCAATAATCTATAATTTGAAAAAACTATTGATTTATTTAATATTTATCTAAGGCACTTTGATAGTTACCTTTTAATTTAATATAAGGTTCTGCTCTTGAGGCAACAACACCTAATTTCTTTAAATCATCTATTTCTTCAAAGGGTTTATTTTTACGTATATCAATAATTTTTCTTGCAGATTTAATACCTATTCCAGGAACCCTAATTAAATCATGGTAGTTTGCATTGTTTACCTCTAGTGGGAATATATCCATATTCTTTGCAGCTAAGATTTTAGGATCCTCATTTAAAGATAAGTTTCCATTATCATCAAATATTAATTCTTTTGTTTTAAAATGATAATCGTTTAATAATGAATCGGCATGATATAATTGTCCTGTTCTTTTAAGATCACATTCTATTTTATTTTCAAATTCAGTTCCTTCTAATGGTTGAAACCCTGAGAAATAACTTCTTTTCAGATTTGTTTTTTTATAGATTTTCTCCATTCTTTTTAGGATTTCACTGTCTGTCTCATCATTAGCACCTACAATCATCTGGGTTGTAGGTCCTGAAGGACATAATCTTCTGTCTCTTTTTCGAATTGAATCAATCCAGCTTAACCTTTTTAATATGTCCTTATTGTAATCCTTTGTAGATGACATCTGGGATAGACCGTCTGCAGATGCGGCTTCAATATTAATGCTTACCCTATCTGCAAGCTTCATGGATCTTTTAATATCATCTTTTGAGGCACCTGGAATGATTTTTAGGTGAATGTAATCCTGGTATCCATATCTCTTTCTTAATATGGAACAGGTTTCTATAAGTCTGTCCATTGTATTGTCAATGGTGTCACTAACTCCACTACTTAGAAACAGACCGTTTACATAACCTTCCGTATAATATTTTAAGAACACCTTTACTATTTCATCAGGACTAAGTTCTATTCTTGTAAAGTCTCTTTGGCATTGATTTATGCAGTACTTACAATCATTTTTACATTTGTTAGTCATTAATGTTTTAAAAAGTGGAATAGTACATCCATTTGACCCTGTTGCAGGATATATCCCTGGAAGGTTATGTTGTGAGCTTTTTTGATGATTTACATAGTCACATAAATCAAACTGTGCACTATCACTTAGAACCTGTGTTTTTTTAAGACTATCCATAATAAACCAGCTAAAGTTTTTGTTAATAAACTATTTAATTTATTATTTTTAATATTTTTTCCCTATATAAATTTATTATTTTAAAGCAATTGATTTTTAAAATTCCTTTAGACTATTACATATCTATTGATTTCAGTGTTTTCTATTAAATTTGAAAAACTTTTAATATTATTATAAATACTATTAAATATATGAATATAGTATTATCTGGAACTGGTAGTGCAGTTGGAAAAACTACCATTGCAACAGGGATTATGGGTGCTTTATCAAAGGAACATAAGATTCAGCCTTTTAAGGTAGGTCCTGATTTTATAGACCCCTCATATCATACACTTGCAACTGGAAACTATTCAAGAAATCTGGACTCTTTTTTTATGAATGATTATCAGATTAATCATTGTTATAAGAGGGCATTGGATATTTCCAATTCTAAAATTGGTATTATTGAGGGAGTAAGAGGTTTATATGAAGGTATAAGTCCTATAGGTGATGTGGGAAATACTGCATCTATTGCTAAATCTTTAAATGCACCTATTGTTTTGATAATAGATTCTAGAAGTTTGGTTAAAAGTGCCTCTGCTCTAGTTTTAGGTTTTAAACAATTAGACCCTGAACTTAATATTCAAGGGGTAATATTGAACAAGGTTAAGGGTAAAAAACACTACCTTAAAACTAAGGAAGCTATTGAGACATTAACTGACACTAAGGTTATTGGTGGTATTCCTAGAAATGAGGATATTGAAGTGATGCAACGCCATCTAGGTTTAGTTCCAGCTTTGGAAAAGGATAACATTAAGAACAATATTGATAAATGGGTGGAAACCGTAGAGGAATATATTGATTTAGACGCTTTATTGGAAATCATGAGGGACTATTCCTCTGATTCCAATAAATCTATTAAACAACGGTCAAAACCTTCAATACCTTATGAGGAACCTTTTAGAAAGGAAGATTCCAATGAACTTTGGAAGGTTGAGAATAAACAACCTATAAAAATTGCAGTTGCCCGTGATGAAGTATTTTCTTTCTATTATCAAGAGAATTTAGAGGCTTTAGAAGATAATGGAGCTAAAATTATAGAATTTAGTCCTTTTAAGGATGAAGAATTACCTGATGCCGACGGTTTATATGTAGGTGGGGGATATCCTGAATTGTTTATTAAAGAACTTGAGGAAAACTCATCTATGAGACAATCCATATATAACTTCTACAATGATGGTGGTAAAATCTATGGGGAATGTGGGGGTTTAATCTATCTTTCAAAATCAATAGATGGCAAGAAAATGTGTAACATTCTGCCATATACCTCACAGATGAATAAAAGAGTCCAGGGATTGTCCTATACCATAGCAGAATCCAAGGAAGATAATGTCATTGCTAAAAAGGGAGAGCTTATCAGAGGTCATGAATTCCATTATACCTCAATAAATACTGATGTCAATACCAGATTTGGATTAGACGTTAAACGAGGCCGTGGAATTACAGGCTCTGAAGATGGAATCCTACAGGATAATATCTTAGCAAGCTACATTCACGTTCATGCCTGCTCCCATCCGAATTTTGCATATAACTTTACCCAGTATATTAATGAACACTAAGGGATAATCTTCCCTTAAATTCCTGATATTTAAAATAAATTATATGAATCATATTTTATGAATTATAAATTAAACTAAAGGGATATTATGAGATATAGAGAAATAGATTGGTTTAATCCTTACATTTTAATACTACTGTTAATATTGTTTGTTTTAATATCCTTACCAATCCATTTTAAATCAAGGCCTCTCCTTCCATTTCCATCAGGTCAATTATTTTTATATATTCTAATAGGCATGATTTTTCTGTCATCCGGTATAGAATCCTCAAGATATATTCTTAAAAAATCAAAAACATTAAAAGACATTAAAAAATTATCAAGTGGTGTATATTCTAGGGATGACAATACCAAAAAAATTACAGATTATAGAATATCTTTAAAAGAGCTTCCATTATTTGGAAATTATTCAAGAATTGAATCAGTTCTTATTGTACTAATTCTTTTTAGCCTGGTATTACAGTTGATCAATTTTTATAACTTAGGGGGTATACCATTATTCAGCGGATACCTTAAAAGTAAAGCTGCAACAAGGATTTGGTTCTTATCTTTTATAGTGTTTTTACCTTCCATTAACATTTTACTTTCAAAATACAATAGGAAAACTCATTATGTCCTATTATTCTTGGGACTTCTATGTTTTGCCTTAACAGGTTATAGGACAACTCCTATTGCAATATTGCTCTCAAGCTTTATAACAATATTCTATACCCGTAATATTTCAAGAAAAACCAAAATATTATTTGTCGCATTAATAATTGTTTTACTTTTGGCTATGGGTTTTATTGCCGTTAGATCA